>VXPQ01000038.1 GCA_009839485.1 Bacteroidetes bacterium SB0662_bin_6 | reverse complement strand
AGGCGATATTGATGAACCGGGCGGATCGGATAAGGCCTACGAATACACGGTGACGCTGTCTGCCGGAGGCGCCGATGTCGCCAGCGCCGACATTACCGTGACGGTTCTGGAGAAGCCGGATATCGTTCCGTGCTCGGATTTTATCGATGGCAGGCATGTGACGGAGATAGTTTATGAGGGGGACGTGGACTTTCAGTTTCCGTTCTGTAATTGGACAGGTGCACCGGGTCCCAATGCCGTCTACAGGTTCGGATGGACAACCAGAGGGAGTACACGGAGCGCCGCACTATCTCTTCTGAGCAATCCGGACACGTACCGACCCTGGTTTCTGGTTCCCGATGAAGTCTCGCAAGATGAAACGTACAGGTATACGCTCACCGTGTCGGCGGACAATGCCGATCCCTTTTCAATGCCCTATACGATCACCGTGCTGAACAAGCTGCCGCTCGCGCTGGTATGTACGCCTCCTGCTCCGGTGTACGAGGGCGCGGAGGACTTCGATCTGGAGTGCGAGGCATCGGGTGCTCCAACGGGTTCCACAATCAAATATGCCTGGGCGCCGCGCGGCGATACGGCGAACACGGACGAGTTAAGCGATCCGGCGATTGCGAAGCCGACGTTCTATGTACCGGATGAGGTGGACAACGACGGAATCTACGAGTACACGCTGACCGCTTCTGCTCAGAATGCGGAAGATGCGGCATCCGACGTTACGGTAACGGTGCTCGACAAGAAGGCGCTGGAAGTGGTGTGCGCCACGCCTTCTCCGGTGTATGAGGGTGCGGCGGACTTGGACCTGGACTGCGTGGCTACGGGGGCTCCCGCAGGTTCCACAATCCAATATGCCTGGACGCCGCGCGGCGGCACGACGAACACAGACCTTCTTATAGGCGATACGGATGGTCCTGCTCCTACCTTCGACGTACCGGAGACAGTGGACGCTGACGAAACGTACGAGTACCTGCTGACGGTCTCGGCAGAGAATGCGATAGACGCCACGGCAGAAGTGACGGTCAGGGTGCTTAAAATCGGATCGATTGTACTCAGTTGCGAATCGCCTCCCCTGGTGTACGAGGGCGGAGAGGACATTCAGTTTGACTGCACGGCATCGTACGGAGGAGTCAACCCGATTACGCCTTCATTTGCGTGGAGTGGTAGCAGGATTGACCTTCTGAACGATTCGAGACTGCTCGATCCCACCTTCTACGTACCGGATGAAGTGGAGAGTAACGAGACCTACGAATACACACTGACGGGATCGGCCGCCAATGCGGACTCTGTTTCGGTGCAAGTTGTGGTGACGGTGCTTAACCGCGGCACGCTGGCCGTTGCTTGTGCGCCTCCTCCTTTGGTGTACGAAGGTTCGGAGGACTTCGATTTGGACTGCACGGCTTCGGGGGCGCCTGCGGGTTCCGAGTACACGTATGCCTGGATGGCGCGGGGCTCGACGGGGAACACGGATCGGCTGATAGCCGGCACAGACAGCCCGACCCCGACGTTTGCCGTGCCGGATGCGCTGGATGCGACGACGAGGTACGAGTACCTGTTGACGGTCAGTGCGGAGAATGCGGAGTCCGGTGCGGCGAGGGTGACGGTGACGGTGCTTAATCAGGGCGCCTTGCATGCGGTATGCGTGGATCCGCCTTCGGTTTACGAAGGCTCGGCGGACTTCGCTCTGGATTGCTCGGTTTCGGGGGCGCCTGTGGGTTCCCATTACAACTACACATGGACGGCCCGGGGGAGTACATTGGACACGGCGCTTCTCTCGGATATGACCCATCTTACCCCGACGTTTCTTGTACCGGATGATGTGCCCGAGACCACTACGTACGAGTACCTGCTGACCGTCTCGGCGGACAATGCGGAATCCGCTACGGCTGAGGTTTCGGTGACGGTGTTGAACCGTGGCGCTTTGAGTGTGGCGTGCATCGATCCTGTTTCGGCGTACGAAGGTGCGCCGGACATTGCATTCGATTGTACGGCTTCGGGGGCGCCGGCGGCGGGCCATTACGCCTACGCATGGACAGCTCGGGGGAATACATCGGACACATCGCTTTTGAGTGCTACAGACGTGGCCTCACCGACGTTCTATGTACCGGATGAGGTGGATGGCGACGAGGCGTACACGTACAGACTTACGGTATCGACATCCGCAGAGAATATAGACCCCGGTGTATTCGACCTTACCGTGAATGTGTACGATAGTGATGATCTTGCCGTCGTCTGCACCGACCGCACGGTCTATGAGGGATCGGCGTCCTTCGGGCTCGAGTGCACCGCATCAGGTGGACCGCCCGGCGTGCTTCGGGAGTGGGACTGGTCTCCGGACACCCATCTGACGGGTCCCCGTATCCGCACCCCCGTCTTTACTGTGCCGGCCGATGTGGAGCAGGATGTGTCTTTCACGTACACGGCAACGGTTACGGCGGGCAGTATGGTTGCCACTGGTGAGTTGACCGTGACAGTGCTCGACAAGCCTGCGCTTGCGGTGACATGCGCGGATCCCGGTTCGGTGTACGAAGGATCGGATGACGTCGCGTTCGACTGCGAGGCCTCGGGGGCGCCTACCGGTTCTGACCACGAATATGCATGGACGGCCCGCGGGGACACGCCGGATACGGCGCTACTTAGCGCAACGGACATAGAGTCCCCCATTTTTTACGTGCCGGATGCTATAGATGTTACGACGACGTACGAATACCTGCTTACGGTCAGCGCGGAGAATGCGGAAGACGGTTCGGCAGAGGTGGCCGTGACGGTGCTCAACCGCATACAGACGCCCGAACCTGAGCCTGTTTCCCCTCCCGAACCTGTTTCGCCTCCAATGGAAGAGCCTTCTCTGGTGTCTTCTTCCTCGGCCGGGGCGCCTTCCGATCCGACGGCTCTTGGCGTAACGATAAGCGTATCGGCTCTTCGTTTCGGGGTACAGTCCTCTGATACAGAGGTGTCGCTCGATCCGATGACCGATGGCATATCAACCTATGTATCGGGACCGTACCATGGGGGCCGCATGACGCTTGCGCCGGGCGGCGGCGAAGTGTTTGATGAGAATGGGGAGATGGACCTCTCTATCGAGCTGGTCTCGCCGGTGGTGCTCAAACGTGCGGATGCTATCGAGGCCGCTTCGCTTGTTCTTGCACCCAACTGGTCGTATGCAGCCTCGTGCGAGCAGCTTTCGTCTCAGACAGTAGGAGGTCTGTATACGGAGGTGACGCTATCGGAGGACGCCTGCCGGCTGCTTCGCTTCGGAGGGGAGTTGGACCTTACGGGTGCGCCTTCGGGGCGGTATGCGGGGAATATGGACCTCATTCTGCGTTCGGGCGAGCGCGAGGAAACACACACTGTGGAAGTGTCGGTGACGGTCGTTCCCGCACAGCGGGTGATTACCATAGGTCCGGGCGGGGTGCGCTTCAGCACATCGCGTGAGCTTCCTGTTGCATTGACCGAGGAGCAGAACCTGAGCATCTACCCCGACGTGGCGTTTTTGACCGGGGAGAAGCCCGACGGGGTGTTCGAGCTGTCGAATCCGTCGCTTGTTCCACTGGAGGTATCGGTGTCGGCCCGTTTCGGGTACACGGAGGCGACGGAGAATGGCCGGGAGGTGGTGATAGAGGATGCATCAGCCTCACGTTTGAGCGATTTGTCCGGGGTGGTGGACATTCATCCGGGGGTGCTGGTTCTGATGCCGGGCGAGAAGGGTCTTGTCCGTTACGGGGTGAAAGAGGAAGCGCATGCAGCGATGGCGGGGAAAGGCTATGCTGCGTTCTTCGACGTAGTGTCCGAGCCTCGTCGCTATGCTCGTACGGATCAAATGCCAGAGGAGGTTGCAGGGGACCGCACGGCTCGTGTGACGATGCGTGTACCGGGAGTGTACGTACCTGGGGAAGGGGCGTCGCAACTACGCGCAACGCTGTTGTCGCTTTCGTTTGCGGGCCCGGTGTCCGCAACGTTTTTGGTAGAGACGCCGGATCATCCGTTTGTGGGTGAGGTAGTGGCGTACGACGGGGACGGTCGCGAGCTGGGCCGCCGCGAGACACTGGTGTACACGCGTAGCCGGGTACGCGTGCCTCTGGATCGTATACCTGAGGAAGGGGCTGTGTTTTTACGTTTTGCTCCTCGGGGATCGGACCGTGTGCCGGAGCCGGTGTTCATTGAGTGGAATGCGCCGCACAGGGATATAGGCGCTGCCGGGGACAAGGGCCGTACAAGGACTCCCGCAACGCTTGTCCGGAAACCCTGATGTGCCGCTCATAGAAGGGTATCGAATGCCCCGTTCATCCATGAAGTTACAATATAATTATAGATGAACCCCATAATGTCACAGCTAAGACACATAAATGCCGTGAAAATCATTTTACATATTGATAATTTGTTTCAAACACTTGCCGTAACGCCGGACGCCCTGTCTCTCGACACGGCTTTCGCCGGGGCGTACATTAGACGCGCGCGAGGGCGCTGCACGTTTGCCGGTCGATTGACAATCATGCCGCCCATAACGTACTTTGCTGAAGGCAAATCGCTATCCGGCAACGACATGTTTTTGTCATCACAATGCACCTGAGAACATGCCCGATTTATTCAAAACATCTTTTGTGATTTCTTCCCGAGCCATGAGACGAATTTTTATCCTTTCGGGCCTGTTGCTTTTGCCTTTTGGGGACGCTCTTGGACAGGACGCAAGGGTGAACCAGCGCGTGCTTCCTGCCGCCGAGGTATATGACCTGGAGTTCATAAGCCGCTTTCTGGAAGACCAGATTATTTTCCCCAACGATCCCGATTATACGCATGCGGCCTTTCTGGATGTCACGGAAGACGGATTCGGTTCGAACGACATCCTTATCCTCTATCCAAGCGAAGAGCATTTTTCGCTGAGCCAGTACTTTCCGGAGGCCATGCTCAATACGCTGGTTTCTTTGAATCTGGAAACGGACTATCGAATCAACACCGTGCGCGACAGAAGCCCCCTGCTGGCTGACGAAGGCGAAGTGGAGGAGGACGCGAAGAAGGCGCTTGCCGGGGCCATATTAGGGTCTCTCCTGCACTACTACCCTGAAGGACCTATGGAAATTCATCTTCTTCAGCGGGGGGAAGACGTCCATATTACCTTCTGGAACTACGAAGAGGACCTTTGGACCTTTGTCCCGCAGGCCACGCAATGCATCCAGCCGGACATACAGGAATCGGATCCGCTGGTGATCATGGTGCACAAGCAACCGGAGGTTTTTTCGTACATCGACAGCGAGGGATGTGTTGTCGTCGAGAGTATGACAAGAGGTGGAAGCATCGCCTCCCGTTCCTGTCAATAACATTTTCGGTATGGAAAAAGACCGTTCCGATCTCCTTCTTTTTATCGACCTGGGGTTTATTCTTCTCGTGGGTTTCCTGATGCTGACCGAGACGATTCCTGAAGTGGATGTGCCGCTTCCCGACGGGCAGCAGGAGGAAAGCGACCCTGTGCCTTTGTATGAGGTTCAGTTTGACGACCGTATGCAATTCCTGGTCCTGCGGTTACCCCAGAGTGAGGCGGCCTGCATTCCCACAAGCCTCGCCACACTGGCGGGATGTCTGGAGCAGGCGTACAGGCAGAACGCGAGAACGATTTTTGTACTTTCCCCGCAAGGCGAAGCTACCGTCCAGCAGTTGGTGTCCATGCTCGACCTGTGTACCCGGCGTGGCTGGCAATGCACCGTCAACAATTAGTTTTCTGTGGTTCCATGGCATTGTCCTGGGCTGAAAAGGAGGAAAGAAAAACGCGCCGCATTTCGTGGTTTGTGTTTGTCGGCATTTCTGCGCTCTTTGCGCTGGTATGCGGCATTGTACCGCTGCCTGACCGGAGTTTTGCCGAGACCACGCTGGAGGCGCTCATGCTGGAAACCCTGGATTTGTCGTCTTTCTTTGAAGAAGTAGACCTGGCGGACGCTGCGGACGAAGTGGTTCCCGAGGAGCCGGGAGAAGATGCGGATGAAATACCCCTTGACCCCGAAATGCCGCCCGACGAACTGCTGGCGGAAGACGTTGAGGCGCTGATGGCCGAGGCGTTCGAGGCCTTTTCCTTTTCCGATGTATCTCTTGAAGACCCGCAGGCCCAAGAGAACAACCGGGAGGTTGTCTCGCTGACGGAGCAGGATCTGACGCCTTTTGCCGACGCGCAATCCGCCTTTGACCCGGGATTGGATCTGGCGCAGGACTTTCTGGACGCCGCCAACAACGCTTCCCGTTCGTCGCGGTCCCTTTCATCGAACCTTATCGGGGAGTCTTTTGCGTCCTTGCGCGGCGAATCAGGCGGCTCCCGCAGTTACACGGGCAACCTGGAGGATCTTTCTTTCACCGATCGGCCTGGCCGGCAAACCATTCGGGCCACCGGGGGAGCGGGAGCGCCGTCGCTCGAGTCCTCGTCCGGATCGGGAGCCCGTATGGATAACCTGATGCTTGGCGAGGGAGATATTTCCGTTCCGTCGGACTCCCTTTTGCAATGGATCATGGCTAATCAGGCCGAACTGGATCCCGGGATCAGGTCACTCTTTTACTTTGCTCCTCCCGCGATCAGCGCCAGAGCGCAAACCACGATCAATGCCGAGCCCTCCGAAATCCAGATGATGTACACCCCCTCCAACAGGGAAATTCGGATCGCTCTGATCAGGGAAAGCGATATTTACTATTTCGTCGACCCCGGATTTCAGCAGCGCGCTCAGTATTTCCAGAAGGGAAACGTGGACCGGGATGATATGCAGCGCGTCGACTTTGTCGAGAGCGAAGATTTTTCTCCCACAAGCCCCGAGGCAAGGGACTTTTTCAGGTTTTTCGTTACCTGGTGGCTGCAGGAACGCCAAAACATGTAGTTGAAAAAAGATGGATGAATCCCTGGTAGACATCGTACTCATTCTGCTGGCCACACTTGTGGCGATCAGCACGGTGCCCACGTTCGAGATAGAACCGCCCATGAGTCAGGAGGCGGAAACCGGGATGCCCCAGCTCCAGCCTCTTCAGGTGGCCATATCGGATAACGGAACGTTTCTCACTCCTGTGAGCGAAGGGCCTCCTGCAGTACTTAACCCGGCCGATTTCTATGCCTTGCTGATGGCGAGTCATCCGGATCGCGTGGTCGAATTCACGGCCGACAGGAATGCTCCCGCATACCTGATGCTCAATGCGAACACCCTTGTGCAAAGAGCCGGAAGACAAGCCGTTTTTCTTGTTCAGGTCGCACCTGGTACATCCCCCTAAGCAGTTTCGTTATGCATCGATTCGCAATACTTACGGTGGCGGGCGCGCTGTGTCTCGCGTTTTTATGGGGATGCGGCTCCTCGAAAGAGGTTGTTACCGAGAGTGAGCCTGTTTCCATGGATCCGGTTTCGCCGCCGCTTCCCGGCGTGGATAGCCTGGTTATTGCGGATGTGCTGAATTCTTTCCACGGCGCCTTTGTGCACGTGCTGGCGGAAACCCGAGCGGAAGAAAATTTTCTGGAAGGACGCGCCTTGTTCGAGCGCATAGACAGCACGCTGCGCCGCATGAACGGGGAGCCGCCTCTGCAGTCGCTGGATGTATCGGGAGACTCTGCGGACGTTGCCCCGGTGGACACGTTGGCGTTTACGGAAGCCCATACGCAGGCTCAACAAACACTCATTCAAGCGGCTCAGGCCCAGGCGCAACAGGACAGCCTGCGCGTTCAGACGCTTCTTGCGGAATCTCAGAGGTTATTTGAAAACGCACTGGCGCTGAATCCGCGGCATGAGGATGCCCGCCACCAGTTGGCTCAGGTGTACAGTGTTCGAGCCCAATGGCTGAGACAAGACGAGGCGTGGGAGGAAGTGCTTACCTTGTTGCGGGGATTACTGGCTCTCCGCGCCGACGATCACGCCCTGTGGGCGGAGGTAGCTGTCGTGCTGGAGAATCTGAATCAATTTCCTGCCAGTGCCCTCACGTGGTTGCAAGCCTCGGAAGTGGTTCTGGACGATTCCCGCCTCGCTTTTGTGCCGGAGACGGAGCGCCCGCCGCCGGACAGCCTTACGCTTTTTACCTATTATGTCCGCTCGTATCATGCGTTTGTTGAAAGCCGGGATGGAGAGGGAGTGCGCCATGCCTTGCCCCTGGCACAGGGGTATACGACCACGTCCGAGCAGGAAGACTATGCCCGCAACGAAATGGACTGGGTCCTGTGGGACCACCACAATTTCGAGAACCGGCTGCTCTATGACAGTTTGCAAACCCTGTTTTCCACCGATCCTCCCGGGGCGCGACAGGGGCTGGCCTGGCTTATTCCCCGCCTGACGCAAACCTCCGCGCGTATCGAGGCGAGTTACAATCATGCCTTACTCTCTTGGGAACACGACGACCAGGATGCCGCTCTGGATACCCTGCAGGTGCTTTGGGGCCTGGCCACGGATAGCACGGAGACCTCCCGAACGCCCTATCCCGAATTCCTGGACGATCTTCGGCAGACGTATGCCACAACGCTCTTCGAACGCGCTCTGGAACATCGTAGCGAGGGAGCTTCCGCATTGGCGTTTACGTATCTGATGCAGGTCACCGAAGTGGAGAGCCAGTATACCGGCAGGGCTTTTGTCGAAGCGTTGCGGCTCGCCCGCTATAATCCGGAACAGGCCCGGTTGCTGGAGCCACGAATCGAGAAGATCTTCGACACGATGCGGTGGGAGGATCAACTTGCCTACCTTACCCTCATGGGTAACCTGTATCGTCGCACGGGGGACACCGAAAAAGTAAGGGGTCTTCTGGATCGTTACAGGGCGCTGCGTGCCGAAAGGTCGGGGCAGTAGTAAAAAACTGATATGTATTTGGGATGCAGTCTGTAAGACATATTTGGCGGCGCCTGGGCGCTTTTATTCCGGTGATATTTGTTGCCGTCTGCTGTCTACCCGACATCGTTTGGGCGCAGGAGACAGAGGAGCCGGAAAGACCCCTTCGTTTTTTACAGGAGACGCCCTGGACGGTAAGTACGCCGGGGGCGCTGTATTCTTCGATGCCGGTCCTGGCCTGGTGGGACTTTGAAGCAGGCAGGTACTACCTGGATATCGCGGATTTTTTCGACCGGCTCGGTTTCAATGTTTCTGCGCGGGATTCGGTGATCGAGGCCAGAGATGCGGGGCGTATATTTACGGTCGATTTTGCAACGGGCCGGGTATTGCAGGACACATCGGAACCTGTGGAGCTTGCCCCCGAAGACTTTTTTGCAAGTGAAGGGCGCTATTATCTTGCGTTGGAGGGTGTGCAGGCGATGTTCACGCCTGCTTCCATGCAGTTCGATACTTCGACGCTGCACATCAGGCTTTCCACGGCGATGGCGCCGCTGGCAAGTGCATTCACCGCCAGGCCGGCCGCTTCCGGCAATCACGCCCACGGTCCTTTACTCTACGGCCGTTCCCGCCAATTTCTGGGCAATACGCATATCAACTACCGCCTGACACGCAGCGACCGGCAGGCCGGTTCGCCCAGTTACAATGGGGGGTTCCAGGTCCATTCGAATGCGTTGGGCGGGCGCCTTGCCGCCGAAGGCGCTCTTTCGATGGTAGAGGGGCAGACAACGACGCGGTTTCGTTCGTTGAACTACCTGCTCGATTTTCCGGATTCCCCTTTGCTCAAGCGCGCGGAGATAGGGCGCATGAGTATGTACGAGTGGCCAGTTCGTACGACCTACGACGGCTTTCGCCTGAGTAACATGCCCCTTTCGACGCGGTACGTTCAACGGGAAGCGGTGGTACGAGGCATTGCCGAACCGGACGCGATCATTGCTGCCTCGGTGGGCGGGGTGCTTGCCGACCGTGTGCGGGCGGACGCGCAGGGGCGCTACACGCTGCGCATCCCTGCCTATTACGGCTCCTCGCAGGCTTTGCTCGAGATTGCTCCCCCCGGAGGCGGTCCCCCTACCACCATAACGCGCCACCTCTTCATCGGGGAGGATCTGCTGCCTCCCGGCGCTTTCTGGTACGATATCCGAGCAGGGGTTGACGACTTTAAAAACCTCCGAACAGGACTTGACGACTTCAACGACATTCAGATAGGACGCGACGGTTTCGGCGACACCTTTTTTGGATTCGGACAGGCCCGCTATGGAATCAACCGGAGTCTCTCTGCAAAGGCCACCTTTATAGGTGTCGACTCGCTCATGGCCAGTACCGTCGGATTGACTCAAAACCTCTGGGGCTTTTTGACAGCAGGCGCCGAACTGGCGCTTCCGATTAATGAAGGGGGCAGTGCTGCGCGGGTCTCTATGCGCATGTCCTTCAACAGGTTGCGCGTGCAGACGGAAGCCGAGTTTTCCGAAGAGTCTCGGCTTTCTTTCTACAAGAGGCGGCTTCAGACGCAGCTCAGCTTCGGTGTTCGGCGTATGAGCCTGTTTCTCAATGCCGCACAGGCCAGAACGTTCAGCGGCGGCGACAACATGAGTGTGAGCGGTTCGACGACGCTGACCCTGCCGCGCAGGACGAGCGCGCTCGTTACGGTCGGCCTTAACCGCAGCCAAAGCGCTCTTTCCTCGGAATCTGTTCGCATGCACTGGAAGGCCACGCTGACACGAGCAGCCTCCTTCAAGGGGTTGCGCGGACGCTTCGGCCTGCAGGCTGACGGAGGAGTGCAGGAGCAAGCGGATTTTGCGGGGGCGACATTCTACGCCTACTACAAAAAGGTGTCTCTTGGTCTGCGTGCCGGCTACGATCTTGCCTACGACAACATGCAAGCCTCCGTCACGTTGCGTCTGGATGCTCCGTGGGTAAGCGTCAATAACCATTCGTCGATAGAATCGGGTAATCCTTACCACAGACAGAGCTTCTACGGCTCGATGGAATTGGGGCGGCCCATGCGCTTCAGCCGGCAGGCCCACATGCGCAGCAGCGCCCTCCTGCAAGCGTACTACGATGTGGATCGGGATGGCCGCAGAGACCCGGAAGAATCTTTGGTGGAAGGGCTCGACATCAAGGTTGTCAAAGCCCGTGTCCAGCGAGTGGATGCAAGCGTCGTGCGTGCGGATTTTCTGGCGCCCAGTACGGCGTATCAGGTCGTTATCGATCCGGCGTCCGTTCCCGATCCTGCGCTGCAACTGCCTACGGGTACGACGTTCAGTTTTATGTCAGACCCCGGATCGACCAAGCGCGTAAATATTCCCGTACACAGAAACACCATCGTGCAGGGAGTCATCGAGGATTTGCCGCTGAGTTCTCCCACGCAGGCCAGCGTCATTTTCTTCCAGGGAAATGAAGAGGTTCTTAGCTCCGAAGTATCCCAGGAGGGCGCCTTCTCGGTCCTTCTGCCGCCAGGCGTGTATCGCCTTGAACTCAGGGACGTGCTTGGTCAGGAGGACCTCCGGGCCTTTGCCCGGGATATCGAAGTGCAAGAGGAAGCTGTGCAGGACATACTTGTAAGGCCTTTTTGAGATGCACGCCGCAGTACGTAGTTTCTATCGCTTGCTCTCTTTCGGCAGTCAAAATATTTTTTCAAATCCATCCTTACCCCCGACACAATGATGCAATCCGTTTCGCCCCAGGCCGCCGATACCACGCTTGCTCTGCCGGCGCAGGAGGTAGGAGGAAGCTTCCTTCCTACCTCGATCTGGGATTTGTTCGGCTATGCGCAGGGTTTTGAGTTTCCGCTCGCCCTCGTCTTTTTACTGGGCCTCTTCTTTCTTTGTACGGCGTATGTCCGCTACTTCCGTCAGTGGCGAGGGAGTCAGGAGTTATTGAAAATTAACCCTTCCGATCTCGGGGTACAGGATTTCCGGACAGCGCTCTTCTCAGTGCGTCCGGGCAATCCCTATCGACTTGCAGGCGAGAGGCTGCTCGAGGAGCAAGGCCGCGGCGGCACGCCGCAAAGCATGCTCGACTATGCGCTGCGTTATATCGGATTCGATCACGACAACTACAAGGAGGTCGACAGGTATATCACGGCGGCGGTCTATATTGCGCTCAGTCTGGGTCTTCTCGGTACGCTCCTCGGTATTTTCGTGCTCTTTATGAGCGGCAACCGGCATGCCGCTTCGGACCTCGTAGGGCTCGGCATCGCGGTCGTCTCCACGATGCTTGCTCTTGTAGTGCGTCTGGTTCTGTGGCCGCTCAATATCGTTCTGCAGGCATGGGTCCGCAAACGGTACAAGGAACTCCAGACATGGGCCGTGGGCGTTGCCTATGGATTGGCAAGGGAAGAGGTGCCGGTGCGCTTGAGAGAGGAATAGAGATGGCGCAGCGTGCGCCGTCAGGCGCACCAGTGCGGTTCTTTGGAACAGCCCCTGCAGCCGCGCCCGGTGTCGTGTCCTCATTGCGGGATGGAAAACCGGGTTTCCGGTGTTCTGGTGCAGATCAGGATCTCCTGCGGGGCGTGCAAGAGCGAGATCGTGATTTAGAGCAGCGTATCCTATATTTAGGGGTTGCCCCAATTCTTGCCAAGCCCCCCGTTTTGACTGGCCGCCCGTATTCCGCGATGAAGCGCCTTCCCGGTTTCGCCTTGCTGCTGGCCGGGTGCGTGCTCACAGGCTTGCCGTCGCCGGCGGTTGCCCAGGAATCCGCGGAGGATGAGCTTCCTGCCCTGCAGGCGCATCGGCTTGCCGATGACGACCGCATCGATCTGGACGGGCGGATCATAGAGGACGCCTGGAATCAGGCCATTCCGATCACCGACTTCACGCAACAGGAGCCGGTCGAAGGGGGCAGCCCATCGCACCCCACGGAAATACGGATCGTGTACGACCGGGACCGGTTGTACATCGGCGCGATTCTCTACGACGATCCCGAAGGCATCATTGCCTATCAGAAGCGGCGCGATGCGTTCCTGTACACCGACGACCGGTTCATGTGGATACTGGATACTTTCCAGGATGGGCGCACCGGGTATTTTTTCGAGACGAATCCCAACGCCATGCGGGGCGATGCGATCCTTATTGGAGGCAGCGAGTCGTTCTTCAGAAGCGGCGGCCGCGCATGGAACGGCATCTGGGATGTGCGCACGGCCCGGCGGCCTGATGGGTGGTCCCTTGAAGTCAGCATACCCTTTCGGACGCTGAACTTCGATCCGGGATCGGACGAATGGGGGATCAACTTTCAGCGCACGATCCGGCGCACCAACGAGGAAATGCTCTGGCGGGGGTGGCGCCGCAACGAAGGACTGCTGCGTCCGATCTATGCCGGCCGTCTTGTCGGCCTCCGGGATATTTCCCAGGGGATCGGGCTCGAAGGGGTTCCTTCGGTGATCGGGAGTTGGCGCAACGTACCCGAGAACGCCGACCCCACGACGTATCCCGGCGATATCAGCCTGGATATCAACTACAGCGTCACGCCAAGTCTGCGCGCATCCCTGTCGTTCAATACCGATTTTGCCGAGGTCGAGGCGGACCAGCGGCGTGTGAACCTGACCCGCTTTCCGCTTCGTTTCCCCGAGCAGCGCGGGTTCTTTCTGGAAGGCTCCGGCATTTTTTCCTTCGCTCCCCGAAGCAATCCTACCCCGTTTTTTTCACGTAACATCGGCCTGGTGGGGGGGCGTCCTGTCCCCATCGACTACGGGGTCCGCATGACGGGACAGGTCGGCCGGACCGATGTGGGGTTCTTTCAGGTAGGCGTCGGCGATGATCAGTACCGTAATGAAGACGGGGAAGATGTGGCGATTCCTTCCGAGCAGTTTACCGTGGCCCGTGTCCGGCATCCCATTTTCGAACAGTCCACGGTCGGAGCAATCTATACGCGCCGCGCCACCTCCGAAGACGCGACAGGCTTTGCCCCCGAAACCGGCCACACGTTCGGTGTGGATGTGCAACTCGCCACCCGGCACTTTTTCGGGGATAAGAATGCGGAACTCGAAGTCTTTGCCGTGGGCAATTCCAACATTGATCCGAATACGACCAAATCGTTGAACGACCTGACTGCGCGCGGCCTCCGCTTCAACTTTCCCAATGATATCTGGTCCGGGCACATTTCCTATCGGGAGTTCGGCGCCGATTACCGTCCGCGGGCGGGTTTTGTGCGACGCAACAATTTCCGCCGCGTCGAGCCGCGCATAAACTGGATGCCCAGGCCCGCCAGGATCAAGCAGATACGGCAGCTTGGCTTTGGCGTGCAATACCGGCATCTGGTGGCAATGGATACGGGCGTTCCCGAGGAACGGGAGTGGGAAGTGGAAGTGCTCGGGATCGAATTTGAGAGCGGCGATAACGTGTCCATCGACTTTACGCGGCGCTTTGAAGAACTCTACCACACCTTTGGGGTCAGCGACGGGATAGATATTCTGCCCGGCGGGTACACGGTGCAGCGGTATTCTATCGGGGGATTCTCTGCGGGCAGGAGAAAGATTTCCGTGTTCGGGAGTGTGGATTGGGGGGATTTCTGGGACGGTTCCAGCACGGAGGTTTTTCTCCGTATGACGTTTCGCCCGAATGCCGGCGTCAGTATCGGGACCAGCGTCGGGTACAACGATGTGTCGATGCCCCAGGGCAGTTTCACCGCCAACGTCTATGAGCTCGAAACCGACTGGGACCCGACGCCGTCCGTTTCCGCCAAACTGCAGGTCCAGTATGACGAGGTCAGCGATCTGGTAGGCCTTTTTGCACGTTTGCGCTGGATCGTACAGCCGGGCTCGAATATCTTTCTCGTATACCGGCACAACTGGCGGAATATGGGCGAAGACCTGTTTGAAAACCGCGATATGATCACGTTGTCGCGGGGCGCTTCGCTCAAGCTCAACTACACATACCGTCTTTAGAGAAGGCGCGTCCCAAGGTCCTCGCCCATGCGAATTTAATCAGAGGTTCCTATGGTGAAATTATTGTTTTCCCGCACCCTGCGGGCGCCGGTGATCTTCTTTGTCGCTTTTCTGACCTTTCCGGCCGCCGCCCAGGACACAGGCGCCGCCGATCTGCCGGAGAGGCCCAATATCCTCTTCATTCTGACCGACGATCAGGCGCCGTGGGCGCTGGGCGCGGAAGGCCATACGCTTGCCGCATCCATGGGACATGCCCTGGAAAGCGATCCCGAAAACTTCGCCGTGCTCGGTGCGGGGCATCCGGACCTGCGCACGCCCCACATGAATCGCCTCGCGGCGGAAGGGGCATTTTTCAGCAATGCCTTTGTGGCGACGCCCGTATGCAGTCCGTCGCGGGCGGAACTCATGACAGGCCGCTACGGCTCGGAAGTGAATGTTTGGGACTGGATCAATCCTCAGCGGGAGGTCGGTCATGGGCTGGACCCGGGCCTTCTCACCTGGGTCGATTTGCTGAACCAGGAAGGCTATGAGACGGGACTTGTCGGCAAGTGGCATCTTGGAACACAGGATCGGTACCATCCCACCACGATGGGGTATGACCATTTCTTCGGATTCCGCAGCGGCGGCAACACCCCCCGCGATCCCGTCCTCGAAGAAAACGGCGTGACGGGAACGCATGAGGGGTTCACCCAGGACATCCTGACGGATCAGGCCATCGGGTTTCTCCGGGAACATCGGGAAGGCCCTTTCATGCTGTCGCTCCACTACCGGGCGCCCCACGCCGCCTGGCTGCCTTTGCCGGAGGAAGACTGGGCGCCGTATGAGGAACTCGACGCCGTCCTGCCCAATCCCGATTATCCCCTGCTCGATACGGCTCGCCTGCACCGCTATATGCCCGAGTATCTTGCGGCAGTAGCAAGCATCGATCGTAACCTGGGGCGCATTCTTGATGTGCTCGACGAACTTGGGCTTACAGACGACACCATTGTCGTCTTTACGTCCGATCATGGGTACAACATGGGCCATAACGGGATGTGGCACAAGGGGAACGGGCATTGGATCCTGACCGACCCGCCGCCGGGCACGTACAATGTGCCGCAGGGGCAGCGTCCGAACATGTACGACAATTCGCTGAAGGTGCCGCTGCTCGTCCGGTGGCCGGGGGTCACCGCGCCCGGTACCGTCGTGGAGTCGATCGTAAGCAATCTCGACTGGTACGCCACGCTTGCCGAGATGGGCGGAGCCGACGTGCCTGCCGGGCTGCTGCTGCGGGGGCGCAGTTTCGTGCCGCTCTTACGGGGCGATACGCCCGAAGACTGGCCTACCGAATTTTATGCGGAGTATTCTACGCATCACCAGTCGTGGACCCATATGCGTGCCTATCGAACCCCCGAATGGAAAATGGTCCGCGACCTGCTCGATGCGCGCCGCGACGAGTTGTTCAATCTGGTGGACGATCCCGCCGAAAGCGTGAACCTCATTGCGGAAGACACGCCGGAAGTCCGCGCCGCGATCAAGTACCTCGATGCCCGTCTGTTGGAGCGCATGACCGAGATCAACGACCCGGTGCTGCCTCTTGCGGCGCGGTTGACTCATTGACGATGCTTTTCCTGGAAATTGTCATTTTCCCTGATTTTTTCTTATTTCCCTGCTTTTCAGGATTTTCCCTGTTTTTCGCCGCTTTCCCTGCTTTATCCGAACTTTCCACATGATGCGCTTTTCCCCCTTGTTTCTCGTTCCGCTGCTTCTTCTCGCAGGATGCACCGCTCCTTCCGGCGATACGCCTCCGAACATCATCCTCGTCATTACGGATGATCAGGGCTACGGGGATTTCGGATTCACGGGCAACCCGATCCTCCGGACGCCTCACCTGGACCAACTGGCGACGGAAAGCATCCAGGTCAACCCGTTTTATGTCAGTCCGGTGTGCGCTCCCACGCGCGCATCGCTCATGACGGGGCGGTACAATTACCGCACCCGCGTCGTCGATACCTGGGTGGGCCGGGCCATGATGGACCCGGACGAGATCACTGTGGCCGAATTGCTTCAGGGCGCCGGCTATGCCACGGGCATCTTCGGGAAGTGGCACCTTGGGGATAACTACCCCATGCGCCCGCAGGACCAGGGGTTCGAAGAGGCGCTCGTGCACCGGGGCGGAGGAATCGGCCAGCCGTCGGATCCGCCCGGCGGCGAAGGAGCCTACACCGATCCGATTCTGTTGCGCAACGGCGAACTGGAGCAAATGACCGGGTACTGCACCGACATTTATTTCGACGAGGCGCGCCAGTGGATGGAAACCGAACATGCGGCGGGACGCCCGTTCTTCGCCTATATCGCCGCGAACGCCCCCCATTCGCCGTACCACGACGTGCCGGAGGACCTGTATGCGTACTATGCAGGCCAGGATCTGTCCCCCGCGCGATTTCCGCAGGAGGCCGGACACCTGCTGCCGGAAGAGAACGACCCGGACCGCCTGGCCCGCATTTTTGCCATGATCGACAACATCGACGACAACATGGGGCGGCTCACGGCCTGGCTCGACGAGTCGGGTCTGGCGGAAAACACGCTGGTCATGTTCATTGTCGATAACGGTCCGAATACGCGCCGCTACGTGGCGGGTATGCAAGGCATGAAAGCCGGCGTGCATGAGGGCGGGATCCGCTCGCCGCTTCTGGTGCGCTGGCCCGCGCAGCTTATCCCGGGACGCCTCGACGATCACATTTCGGCGCATATCGACCTGATGCCCACCATGCTCGACGCGGCGGCGGTGGCGCTCCCGGACGACCGCACGATCGACGGACAGAGCCTCTTGCCGGCGTTGCTGGGCGAAGAAGTGGATCAGGGCGATCGGATGCTTGTGCTGCAAACGCACCGCGGCAATGTGCCGGACCGCTACCATCATGTCTCGGTGCGCACGCCGCGCTGGAAACTGGTCAACGGCAGTGGGTTCGGGCTGGAGGCGCTTCCGGAAGAGGGTCCGGCGTTCGAGTTGTACGACATGCTGGAGGATCCGTACGCCCTTACGGATCTGGCCGCCGAACGTGCTGACGTCGTGGGGGACCTGATGATACGCTACAATGCCTGGTTCGACGATGTGAGCAGCACCCGGCCCGATAACTATGCCCCTCCGCGTATTCATGTGGGTACGCCGCACGAAAACCCGACGGTTTTGACGCGGCAGGACTGGCGCTTCATACAGGGGGGATGGCGCCGTAATGCGCAGGGCTTCTGGTTACTGGACGTCAGGGGCGAAGGGACCTATGACGTGCTGGTGCGGTTCGATCCCTCCGACAAACCGCTGACCGTGCTGCTTCAGGCGGATGATACGGAGTATTCCGTAGACGCCGCGGCAGGGGAAGGCGCCGTGCGGTATGAAGGTATTTCCCTGCCTGCGGGTCCGATCCGGCTTGAGGTTTCTCTGGAAGAACCGGATCTCGTGCGCGGTCCTCATCAGGTTGAAATCACGCATCGTGTCGACTGATCCGAACCGGACGGAACAGAGCGCCGCTGTATAGTTTTAACAGGCCCTGACGTTCCCGCCTCTTCCCCGTCCGGCGTATCTTATCGGGATATACTGCATTTCCGCGAACGGATATCCGCGCCGGGACAAATAGTCGCCGTGCGGGTTTTTGATATCCGGGTTTGCCCGGCCGGTGCAGCCAACCCGCATTGATTCCGTATCCTCCCATGCCCTCTGAACGCCCCGTTTACGTACACAAGTTTGGCGGCACCTCCGTGGCGACGGCGGAGCGCATCCGGCGGGCAGTCGATCTTGTATCGGCCGAGGACCGCGACGGCCTGCGCATCGTGGTGGTATCTGCGCTGGGGGGGGTGACGGACACGCTTCTCGAAGCGATCGATCTGGCCATTGCGCGCGCCGGCAATCATGGCGAAATACTTCGCGAACTCGGGGAGCGGCATCTTGCCGTTGCAGAGGCGCTGGCGAGCGATGCCGAGAGAGCTTCTCTTCGGGGGCTGCTCGAGGCCAAAATGCTGGAACTCACCGAACTTCTCGATGGCGTGTACCTGCTTCGGGAATGTACGGACCGGGCTCGTGATGCCGTACTCGGCCTGGGAGAGCAGTTATCCGCTCCGATGGTGGCGGCTGCCTTTCGCGCGGCGGGTCAGGATGCAGAGGCCGTGGACACCAGGAATATCATTTGCACGGATGCCTCGTTCGGGGAAGCGAATGTACTGTTCGACGAGACGAATGAACGGGTCCGCGCCCGTTTCGCTTCCTGCAAAAAGGGTGACATTGTGGTGGCGACCGGCTTCATTGCGTCCACGGTGCGCAAGGTATCGACCACACTGGGTCGTTCGGGGAGCGATTATACGGCGGCCATTATCGGGGCTGCTCTCGAGGCGGAGCACGTTACGATCTGGACCGATGTGGATGGGGTGCTGTCCGCCGATCCCCGGTTGGTGCCGGAGGCTTTTGCACTTCCCAGGTTGAGTTACCGGGAAGCGGCGGAACTCGCCTATTTCGGGGCGGAAGTGCTGCATTCCCGTACGATGCGCCCCCTGCTTCCCGGGAATATCCCTCTTTGCATTCGGAATACGCTGAATCCATCGGCGCCGGGTACCCTTATTTCGAAGGATACGACGACGATGGAGGGGCATGTCAAAGCCATTACCGCAATCCGGGATGTGGCGGTGGTTATGCTGGAGGGGACAGGGTTTGTCGGGATACCGGGCATTTCCGCGCGTGCGCTGACGGCGCTGGCCGCTCGGGGCATCAATGTGTTTTTGATTGCGCAGGCCTCGTCGGAACAGAGCCTCTGCACGGTAGTGCGGGCCGAGAACGCCGAACTTTCCGCCAATCTGATCCGGGAAGAGTTCGAACTCGAACTGGTCCGGGGCGATGTCGGCCGTGTATATACCATGGAGCAATGCGCCATCGTATCGGTGGTGGGCGACAATATGCGGCAGCGCCCCGGGTTGGCTGGCCGCATGTTTTCCACGTTGGGACGGGACGGGGTCAACGTACTGGCGATTGCGCAGGGGGCGGCGGAAACGAACATTTCGGCGGTCGTATCCGATGCGGAGGTGAAGCACGCCGTGCACGCCCTGCACGATGAATTCGCGCTGGTGCGGCACAGGGTGCATGTCTTCCTTATCGGCGCCGGCGTAGTCGGGCGGGCGTTGCTGAAGATGCTGGAAAATCAGCAGGAAACGCTCTTGCGGGACCTCAGGCTGAACATCCAGCTCGTGGGCCTTTCCAATACCAGGAAAATGGCCTGGGATGTGGGGGGGATCCCCTTTACTCAAGCGCTCGAATCATTGAAAAATGGAGCGAAGGGAGGGATCGATGCCGTGATGGATCAGCTCCGGGAAGGGCGGTTGCACCGGATGATGGTCATAGACGCTACGGCTTCCGAGGAGGTAGCCTCGCAGTATCCCGAACTGCTTTCGCGTTCCATATCGATCATCACGCCCAACAAACGGGCCAATACGCAGGACCAGTCGTTCTACGAAGAACTTTTAAGCACGGCGTATCGCCGGCAGGTCCCGTATCTCTACGAGACGACGGTGGGTGCGGGCTTGCCGGTGATTTCCACGCTGCGCGACCTGATTCGAAGCGGCGATCGGGTGATACGGATCGAAGGCGTATTTTCCGGGACGCTGGCCTATATCTTCTACAGCATGGCGACGGGGATGAAGTTTTCCGAGGCTGTTCGCACCGCCCGCGAGAAGGGCTATACGGAGCCGGACCCGAGGGAAGACCTGCAAGGAGAGGATGTGGCGCGCAAGATCCTCATTCTGGCCCGGGAGGCAGGGCTTCAGGTCGAACGTGATGATATTGCCGTTGATTCGCTGGTGCCGCCTCCCTTGCGCGAGGCGCCGTTGGCCGAGTTCATGGAACGCACCACCGAGCTGGATGCCGAATGGGAGGAACGTATCGGGGAAGCTGCCGGCGCGGGGCAGCGTTTGCAGTACATCGGCCGCATGGAGGAGGGGCGCTTGAGCGTGCAGACCCGTTGTATCGAACAGGGTTCGCCTTTTGCGCGGCTTGACGGCAGCAATAACATGGTTGTGTACACGACGGAACGTTACCTCGACAATCCGCTTGTGGTGCAGGGGCCGGGCGCCGGCCCGGAAGTGACGGCGGCAGGCATTCTGGCCGACCTGATCAAAGCGGCGGAACTGGGGGCCTGATGGCAGGGCGTACGAGCCTGTAGCCTGGACAAAAACGGATACATCGTATGCGAATCGCATTGGTTGGAATGGGACGGATGGGCGAAGCGGTGAGCGAACTCGCTGCGAGGCGCGGGCACGAAATCGTGGCCCGGTTCGATGAGTACATCGATCAGTACCCGTCTCTGCCCGATGTTCCGGATCTGCCTGATGCGCTGGCATCCGCCGATGCGATCATCGACTTTACCCTTCCTGGTGCGGTTCCGGAGAATATCGCACGGTATTGCCGGTGGGGTCTTCCCGCCGTGATCGGCACGACCGGCTGGTATGACCGGCTCGACGAAGTGAAGGTGCTGGTGGACAAGTACGACGGCGCTGTGCTCTACGCTCCGAATTTTTCTATCGGCGTGGCCTTGCTCGCACAGGTTGTCCGCTCCGTCCTGCCGCTTCTTGACGAGTTGCCGGAATACGATGCCGCTGTCCACGAAGTGCATCATATCGGCAAGGCTGACAGCCCTTCCGGTACGGCGCTCATGCTGGCCGATCTGATTGTGGATGGGCTCAAGAGGAAGGATCATATTGAAACCGAAACGCAACACGGGCGCATCGACGCTGCTGCGCTGCACGTAACCTCGTCCCGGCTGGGCGGCGTGGTCGGCAAGCACGATGTTTCGCTCGACAGCCCGTTCGATAAACTGGTGTTTTCGCACGAGGCGAAAAGCCGGCGCGGTTTCGCGTTCGGCGCCGTACGGGCTGCCGAGTGGCTTTCGGGTCGGAAGGGACTCTTTACACTGGATGATCTGCTGGCCGAATGGCTCGGATCATAATGCGCGCCGGCGCATTATGCGGCAGGCGCACTTTTTTCACCGGAACCATCATACCATAGCACAGGCATGGGCGATTTTCTTTTTACCGGCACCGGAACGGCCCTCGTGACGCCGTTCACCCCGGACGGAGAGCGGATTGATCACGAGGCGTTTTGCCGCCATGCAGACATGCAGATTGCCGGGGGCGTCGAGGCGCTCGTTGTACTCGGTACGACCGGCGAGAACGCCACGATCTGGCCTGCGGAGCGCGAAAAACTTGTGATCGCCGCCATAGAGCATGTGGACGGCCGCGTACCCGTCATTGTGGGTACGGGCAACAATTCCACGAGCGAGAGCATCGTTTTTTCGAAGCAGGCGGAAGCTGCCGGCGCCGACGGCCTGCTTGTGGTGGGGCCCTACTACAACAAACCGACGCAGGCGGGCTTCAAGGCCCACGTACAAGCGATCGCAGCGGAGACGGATTGTCCGATCATGCTGTACAATGTGCCCGGCCGCACCAGCTTCAACATTCTCCCGGACACCATTCTCGAACTGGCGCAGGAAATCCCCTCGGTGGTTGGCATCAAGGAGGCTTCCGGAAGCATTGCGCAGATAGGCGACCTGATTGCGGGCCGCCCCGATCATCTGGCCGTGTATTCCGGCGACGACGAAATGACGTTGCCGCTGGTTGCGATGGGCGGGCATGGCGTGATTTCCGTGGTCGCCAATGTGTTGCCTGCGGCGTTCTCCAATCTGACTCGTGCGGCGCTGGAAGGCCGCCTCGACGATGCGCGCCAGGGGCATTTCGACCTGCTGGAAGCCATGCGGGCCTGTTTCTACGAGACGAATCCGATCCCCGTCAAAGCCATGCTGGCGGAAATGGGGCGGATGGACGGCCGGCTGCGCCTGCCTCTGGTCGGGATCACAGACGAGACACTTCCGCGCGTGATCGAGGCGTTTCGTCCCCACCTGTAGGGATACGCTGATCAAGTGCACTTCGATCAGCAT
Source organism: Bacteroidetes bacterium SB0662_bin_6 (assembly GCA_009839485.1). Taxonomy (NCBI): domain Bacteria; kingdom Pseudomonadati; phylum Bacteroidota; species Bacteroidetes bacterium SB0662_bin_6. Next base: position 105,973 of record VXPQ01000038.1, on the reverse strand, counting down.
TTCACGCCTGCACTGACCTGTTTCCCTAAATCGATCCCGTCAGCGCGTTCTCGTCATGAAGAGCGTGGCCAACCCTGCAAGGGCGGCGGTGTAGAGTGAGGAACCAAGCCAGATTCCGGTGACGATGGATACGTTTTTCGTGCTTGCGTCCAGCGCGATGAACAGAGCAAACAGCCCGTTGTGCAATAGCGCCACGGCGAGGCTGCCAACGAAAATATACGACGGGACGACCGGGAAGCTTTCCCGCTCAGTGGGCTGGAAAATCCCTATGAGAAATCCGATCAGCGTTTTCACGAACATCTGAATGCCCCATGTTCCGTAGAGGGCATCCATAAAAAAACCGCTCACGAATCCCGTAAGCGCCCCCTTCCGCCGACCGAACTGCATGGCTGTCCAGGCTACGTACAGCAGCACAGCGTCCGGCCAGGCATTCCATATATGGAGTCTCCCCAGCAAAAGCCATTGCACAGCGATAATCAGCGCGCCGACGAGAATGTGAGGAAGCAATGAGGGCATGCCGGCGCCGGATTACGATGGGGAAGAAGAGGCGGCCAGTTCTGTAACGATGCGGTCGATCGTTTGCGTGATTCGGTAAGATGGCCCCGAGCAGTTGTTGGCGAAGACAGCGAAGGCCAGCGTTTGCCCGTCCCTGGTCGTAACGTAGCCGCTCAAAGACCGCACGAATTCGAGGGAGCCCGTTTTGGCGCGGACGGGCATCCGATTCAGTCGGTAGCGAAGCGTGGATCCCCGCTCTCCGCCTCTGGCAAGCGAAGCAAGGAATGCTTCACGTTGCTCGTGTCCGTGCATGTAGGTCAACAGGTTGCCCATGGCGCGCGGCGTAATCATATTCTTGCGGGACAGTCCGGATCCGTCACGAACCTCGATGTCGCCCGTTGCGGCTCCGGCTCGCCTCAACAGTTGCTTGATACGGTTTTCAGCACCTTGCGCGGAGCCGTTGGAAGCATACGTTCGAAAGACCTGCTCTGCATAGAAATTGTTGCTTTCCTTGTTGACGATGTTCAGAATGTCCAGCAGCGGAGGCGATACATACACGAATAAGGGTTGCTCCCTGTCGTACCGGAAATCATTCAGGTCATCGATATCGACCGGTTCGCCTTGCACCTCGATACCTGCTTCGCGCAGATATTTTGCAAAGGTGGCGGCGGCAAAGGCCGTGGGATTCGCTACCGGGACGCCGACCGTTCCGTTATACGTGCGCGGGAGGCTTCCTTGCAGGGTAATGCGTTCGTTTCTGAAGTCCCGGTGGGTCGTGATGGCGATGCCCCGCCGCCGGTTGGCCGTGACCATCCGGTTCTGAAAGTCGAGGAATCCGTCGGGATTCATACTGACCCGGGGGGGGCGTCCCGGGGAGCCGGCCCGGATACTTACCAGGACGACATTGTCGTTGTATGCGAGGCCGCCAATGCTTACACCCACCTCACGGCTGGCTCTGGAGGTGACAAAGTCGATATCCCAGCCCTCTGCATACGGCTGATCGTCGAAGGCGTTGTCATCTCCCACGATACGCCCCTCGATCCGCCTGATGCCCATGTCGGCCAGGTCCGCTGCCCATGTTCTGAGGGGATCCCTGCGGCGGACCTGCTCGCTTCCGAACGTGGGGTCGCCCGAGCCGCGCAGTACGAGATCCCCTTTCAGGACACTCCCTTCCACCTGCCCGTCAAAGTACAGCACGGTGCGGTACCGGTAATCGCCGCCGAGGGCGTCGAGGGCAGTAGCCGAAGTAAAAATTTTCTGATTGGATGCGGGGAGAAAAGCGTTCGAGGCGTTGTGCTCGTACCAGGTTTCGCCGGTTTCGACATGCTGCACATACACGCCCCAGAAAGCGTTCCGGGAGATGGACCCGTTGAGAATGGTATCGAGGTCCGGCGGCGGGCCGGTAGGGGCCGTTGCGAATGCAAGAGCGATAGCCGCTGCCGGCAGGGTTGCAAGGCGTCGGCGCTTCGTAGCAGGTAAATCGTTCACGGTGTTTCGCATAAGGGATCGCCAGGACATGGAACCTGAATGCGCCCGTCGGGTTCGCCTTGACAGTACGTTTTGATGCTCATCCTGTTCATGGTATAGATGGCAAAGCCTTCCGGACGACGCCGCACCCCGCAGGCCCGCAAGCAACGCCGCAGTGTGCGTATGGTGTTTCGCCGCAAGAATTATCTGCTGCTCCTGATCGGCGTGGCTGCGGTGGTGCTGGGATACGCGATGATGCGTATCGACAACCAGGTGGAAGGATTCGTTTCGCTGTACATTGCCCCCCTCATTATTCTGGGCGGATATCTGGAGATCATCTGGGCTATTCTTGTGCGGCCGGAAGAGGAGAAAGATTTTCCGAAAAAATCCCGGGCCGCTGCCCGATAAACAGTTCGGTAATCTCCCCTGTAAACGGCCACACGTCGGTTCGCTTCACGGATAAAGGAGCGACGCCGCGCGCATCTCGCGAAAGGCGAGCACCTCGCGTTCCCACGATGCGATGACGGTTTCGGGCGATGCCCCTTCCTGCAGCATGCTCAGCAGACGTTGCGTGCCGGCAAGCCGGGCCATTCCGGCGGGGCGGTTCACCAGTTTCTCCGGCGTATTCGATGCAGCCTGCCTCCGGAATACGTCGAGGACATGTATTCCGGTTTCTACCGGCCGGAATGCCCGCTCGTCGGTAAGGATATGGCGGATTCCCTCCAGGGCTTGCCCTTCCAGTTTCGGATGGGAAGCCATGCCCGGTATGCTTTCCGGGGTGAACACGATGGCCTCGAACCGCACGCCGGGGAGCCTCTGCGCATTGAGCGAATCGGCAGCCGCCTGCCCGTCAAGCCAGGGCGCCCCGACCTGCACGAAAGGCTGCCGGGTGCCTCGTCCTTCGCTGGCCGACGTGGCCTCGAAAAGAACGGGACCGGGGTAGACGAGAGCAGTTTCGAAATCCGGAATGTTGGGACTGGGCGCAATCCAGGGAAGTCCCGTCTCGGGCCAGAGCATGTCTCGCCGCCAGCCTTCCATTTCGACGACATGAAGGTCCAACCCGTCCAGTCCTTCCATCATGGATTCGTCCCGGATCATGCGGGCCAGTTCCCCGACGGTCATCCCGTGGACCATGGGGATGGGGTACTGCCCCACGAAGGACGTATGCTCCGGTTCGAGCATAAAGCCCGATACGTAGTTTCCTCCCAGCGGGTTGGGGCGATCCAGGACGACGAATGCAATGCCCTGTTCGGCCGCTGCCTGCATGGCCAGGCCCATCGTTGAAATGTAGGTGTAGAACCGGGCTCCGATATCCTGAATGTCGAATACCAGCACATCGGCGCCGGCGAGCATATCCGGGGTCGGTTTGCGCGTTTCCCCGTAGAGGCTGTAGACCGGCACGCCGGTGCGTTCGTCCCGCCCGTCGGCGATTTTCTCTCCGGCGTCGGCAGTGCCGCGCAAGCCGTGTTCGGGGCCGAAGAGGGCTGCAAGCTCCACGTTCGGGGCGGCGGCGATCAGGTCGATCAGATGGGTCGTGTCGACGCGGGCCGTATGGTTGACTACCAGGCCGACGCGTTTTCCGTCGAGCAGGTCGAACCCGCGCTCCGCCAGCACCGCCGCGCCTGTTTTAACAGGCGGCGCCTCCGCCGTCCCGGAGGCCGCTGCGGCAGCATCAGTCCGTTCGGCGGCGTTGCCGCACCCCAGGCAAAAAAACAGCGCGGCAAGCATGCCGGCGTACAGGGCGTTATGCCCCGTTCGCCACCAGTTCGCGTTCGCAGAAGAAATAGCCGGCCTCGATGGTTCCATTGGCGACGGAATCGGATCCGTGAACGATGTTTTGTCCCTTGTTGTCCGCAAAAGCATGGCGGATGGTGCCCTCCGCTGCCTCTGCCGGATCGGTGGCGCCGATCAGTGCGCGAAAATCCTCCACGGCATTCTCTTTTTCCAGCACCATCGGGACGCATGGACCGCTCGACATGAATTCCGTCAGTTCGTCGAAGAACGGACGCCCCTTGTGTACGGCGTAAAACCCTTCGGCTTCCTTTCGGGTGAGTTGTTGCATCCGCAGGGCGCGCAGGACGAATCCGGCTTCCTGAATGCGACGAATGACTTCTCCGATGAGGCCCTTGCGGACGCAATCGGGTTTCAGAATGGCAAGCGTGCGCTCCATATGTATACGGTGAATCGGATAAAACGTGCGTAGTGGTGCGTGTGTACAGGCCTGTCGGTGAATAACGGCAGCAAGCCTTCGGTCAGGCCGGATCGGATGCTACATGCCGCTCGGCGTGGTAGGACGACCGCACGAGGGGGCCGCTTTCGACATGATCGATTCCCTTGGCTTCACCGACGACCTTGTACTGTGCGAACGTGTCCGGGTGAATGAATTCCTCGACGGGAAGATGCATGCGCGTCGGTTGCAGATACTGCCCGATCGTCATGACGTCCACCCCGTTCGCCACAAAATCGTCCATCAGGTCGAACACTTCGGCTTCCGTTTCGCCCAGCCCGACCATGATGCCGCTTTTCGTGCGCAATCCTGCTTCCTTCGAGATGCGAAGCACTTCGAGCGACTGCCGGTAATCGGCTTGCGGGCGGACGCGGCGGTAAAGGCGCGGAACCGTTTCCACATTGTGATTCATGATATCCGGCCGGGCGTCGATCACCATCTGCAGCGCCTCCCGGTCGCCCCGGAAATCGGGAATCAGCACTTCGACCGTACAACCCTTCCGTGCTTCGCGGATCTTGCGGATTGTTTCCGCGAAGATCGGGGCGCCGCCGTCCTTGCGTTCGTCGCGGTTGACGCTCGTTACGACCGCATGATTCAACTCCATGAGGCGGGCTGCCCTGGCGACGCGGTCCGGTTCATCCCAGTCCAGGCCCTCCGGCGGGCGGCCCGTCATCACGGCGCAGAAGCCGCACGAACGCGTGCATACGTTCCCCAGGATCATGAAGGTGGCCGTGCCCGCGCTCCAGCATTCTCCCATATTGGGGCATCGCGCGCTCTGGCAGACCGTGTGCAGGTTATGGTCCTCGATGATGCGGGCCACGTTCCGGTAGGTGGGTCCGTACGGGAGCTTGACGCGGAGCCAGTCGGGGCGGCGGCCCCGGGTATTGGCAATGTCCGGCTGCTCCACTACCGGGAGTTCGAACAGGCCCGGATCGCCGTCGCCGGAAGAGAAAAGCGGCTCCTTCTTCACCCGTTCGAGCCGGATGTCGCCGGGGCGCTTGGGCTTTTCTGCAGATGGGCGGGGCATGGAACGGGAAAGGCGCGTACGCTGGATGGGGTGGTTTCCGGAATGAACTATACGTTCATACATTTTCCGATGCAGGAATACGGTTGACCGTCCGATCGGATCCCCCGGAATCCTTTTATGGATACTCTGACCAAGTCCACTTCGATCAGCGCTTCACGTTTGTGCGTTAAGCGCCCTTCGGGAGGCTGAGAGGAGCGCGCTGGCTGCGTCATTCCTCATTGTGTGGGGCCCGCCACACTTCTTCGTCATTTCTTGCCAGCGCACCCCTTTCAGCCTCTGAACTTTGCGGACTTAATCAGAGTATCCATGCGGCAATGGTATGTAGCAAGGAGGTCGATGCTTTTTTGTAACCGTTAGCAAACTCGCATGCGTAGTACGGCTTCAAACACGGTAACCCCCGGGGATGTACGGCGTATTCTGTCGGAGCATTTACAGGTGCGCGGCATGAAGCCCCTCGTGCTGGATATGCAGCGCAGCCGGGGCGTGCATCTTTGCGATGCGGTCACAGGCAGGGAATACCTCGACTTTTTCGGATTCTTTGCTTCCAGTGTGCTGGGGATGAACCACCCCGCCCTCGTTGAGGACGCGGATTTTCGGGAGCGTTTGCTGGAAGCGGCGTTCCACAAAGTCACGAATTCGGATATGGCCACCGTGCATATGGCGCGGTTCGCTCGGACGTTTTCCCGCATGGCGATTCCGGAATATCTGCCCTATGCGTTCTTTATTTCCGGCGGCGCGGCGGCGGTCGAGAATGCCCTGAAGGCGGCGTTCGACTGGAAGGTTCGGAAAAACAGGGCGAAGGGCCGCGGGGGCGAACTCGGGAGGAAGGTGCTGCATCTGGAACAGGCGTTCCATGGGCGTTCCGGATACACGCTTTCGCTCACCAACACGGCGGATCCCAACAAGACCCGGCACTTTCCCGTTTTCGACTGGCCGCGCATCCCGAACCCCAAAATCGTTCATCCGCTGAAGGCGCACCTCGAAGAAGTCGAGCGGGCCGAAGCCTTTGCACTCGACCGGGCACGGGAGCATTTTTTGGCCTGCGGAGACGACATTGCTTCCGTGATCGTCGAGCCTATCCAGGGGGAGGGAGGGGATAATCACTTTCGCCCGGAATTCCTCGCCCGGCTGAAGGACCTGGCCCACGAGAACGACGCGCTGTTCATCTTCGACGAAGTGCAGACCGGCGTTGGCATTACCGGACGGTTCTGGGCACACCAGATGCTCGGCGTGCGTCCCGACCTGATCGCATTCGGAAAGAAGACCCAGGTCTGCGGGGTGCTGGCCGGTCCGAAGATGGACGAGGTGGACGATCATGTATTCCGGTTGCCGGGCCGGATTAATTCGACCTGGGGCGGCAATCTTGCGGACATGGTTCGCTTCGACCGGATTCTGGAGGTCATGGAGGAACAGGATATCGTAGGCCGGGTGGACGGGCTGGGAGCGCATCTGCTCATGCGCCTGCATGAACTGGCCGATGCGCATCCCTGCGTCAGCAATGTTCGGGGGCGGGGCCTCATGTGCGCTTTCGATCTGCCCGATCTGGAAGTGCGCGCCGCCTTTCTCGAGAAGTGCTACGAGGCCGGGCTGGTTATGCTGGGTTGCGGCGTTTCGTCCGTACGCTTCAGGCCCCCGCTTGTCGTCACGGCGGACGAACTGGACCAGGGGATAGACCTCATCGATGGGGTGTTGCAAAGGATGAACTTGTAGCCGGATCCCGGCTGCCGATCTCAATTATGCAAAATCTGCATAATTCGGCATCCAATTATGCAAAAATCGTATAGTCCAGAGGCGCGCACTAAAAATCGCGCCTGATCCGCTACTCTTCTTTCGCATTTTCCGCTTCTTCTTCTCCTTCCTCGTCGTTTTCCTCGATCACGAGGCGGGTGACGTCGGCGATAGCGTCCCCTTCTTTCAGGTTGATGAGGCGGACGCCCTGCGTATTCCGACCCTGCACCGAAATGTCGCCTACGTTCATGCGGATCATCAGGCCTTTCCGGGTTACGATCATCAGGTCGTCGTCGCCTACCACATCCCGGATGGCCACCAGCGGTCCCACTCTTTCCGTCGTTTTGAGCGTGATGCGCCCCATGCCGCCTCGTCCCTGCGGCGTGTAATCTTCCATGCGGCTGCGTTTTCCGTAGCCGTTTTCGCTGATGGCGAGAATCTCGCGTTCCCCGTTTTCCGTCACGACCATCCCGACCACATCTTCATCCCCACGCAGCGAAATGCCTCGCACGCCGCGCGTGTCGCGTCCCATGGGCCGGGCTTCCTTTTCGTCGAAGCGAATGGCCTTGCCGCCCGACGAAGCCAGAAACACATGGGCATTGCCGCTCGTCAGCCGGGCCTCGATCAGCTCGTCTCCCTCCACGATGGAGATGGCGATGATCCCCGACCGCAACGGGCGCTTGAAGGCTTCCAGCGCCGTCTTCTTGACCAGCCCCTTGCGCGTGGCCATCATGACGTAATGCGTTTTGCGGAACTCCTCGTCTGTGAACTGCGCTTTCGGCACCGCCAGCACGGCCCGCACGCGGTCCTCATGGTCGATCTGTATCAGGTTACGGATCGATCTGCCTTTGGCGGTGCGCGATCCGTCCGGTATCTCATAGACGCGCAGCGAGTAGCACTGGCCGTGATCGGTGAAATACAGCAGATAGTCGTGCGTGGATGAGACGAACATGTGCTCGACATAATCCTCGTCCCGTTTTCCGGTCCCTTTCATGCCCACGCCGCCCCGTCCCTGCTGACGGTATTCGGCAAGGGAGGTCCGTTTGATCAGCGCCTGGTGCGAGATGGTCACGACGACCTGCTCCTCTTCGATCATGTCCTCCATCTCGAACTCGCCCCCGCCCATGTAGTCGATCTCCGTGCGCCGCTCGTCGGCGTACTTCTCCCGGATATCGAGCAACTCGTCCTTGATGATCTGCATGCGCAGACCGCGTTCGGCGAGAATGTTTTCGAGACGGCCTATTTCCTCAAGGACGTCCCGGTATTCCTGCTCGATTTTCTGGCGCTCGAGGCCCGTCAGGCGGCTCAGCCGCAGCGCAAGAATAGCGTCGGCCTGGGGCTGCGTAAGCGAGAACATGGGGCCGTCCGCAGGCGGCAGGCCGAGTCGCTTGAGTTGCGCGGCCGTCAACTGGGCCGGATAGACCCCTTCCATCAGGTTGGCGCGGGCCGTGTCGGTATCCTCCGAATGGCGGATGATCGTAATGACCTGGTCGAGATGGTCGAGCGCGATCGTGAGGCCTTCAAGGATGTGCGCCCGATCCTGCGCCTTGCGCAGATCGAACCGGGTGCGCCGCTCCACGATCTCGTGCCGGTGCTTCACATAGTGCTGTACGGCGTCTTTCAGCGTGATGGTCTTCGGCCGGCCGTTCACCAGCGCCACCATATTCACGCCGAAGGACTGCTGGCACTGCGTGTATTTGTACAGCTGGTTCTGCACGACGAGCGGCATCGCGTCGTTTTTTATCTCGACCACGATGCGCAGGCCGTCGCGGTCGGATTCGTCGCGCAGGTCGCTGATGCCCTCGATGCGCTTTTCCTTGACATGGTGGGCGATTTTTTCGAGCAGCGAACTCTTGTTGACCTGGTAGGGGATTTCCGTAATGATGAGCGCGTCTCTCCCGGCTCGAATTTCTTCCTCGTGCATTTTGGCGCGCATCACAATGCGGCCGCGGCCCGTCCGGTACGCTTCCTGCACGCCTGCGTAGCCGTAGATGATGCCGCCCGTAGGAAAGTCGGGCGCCGGCAGGTGCTCCATCAGGCCATCGACGCCAATGGCGTCGTCGTCGATATAAGCAATGACGGCGTTGACCGTTTCCTTCAGATTATGCGGAGGGATTTTCGTGGCCATCCCCACGGCAATGCCGTCGGAGCCGTTCAGGAGCAGATTGGGAATCGCCGCAGGCAATACGGACGGTTCTTCGAGGGAGCCGTCGAAGTTCTCTTGAAAATTGACGGTTTCCTTCTGGATGTCCCGGAGCATTTCCTCCGCGATGCGCGTCATCCGGGCTTCCGTATACCGCATGGCGGCGGCGGCGTCTCCGTCGATCGAGCCGAAGTTACCCTGTCCGTCCACGAGCGGGGACCGCATGGAGAAATGCTGGGCCATGCGCACCATGGTGTCGTACACCGAACCGTCCCCGTGCGGGTGGTACTTCCCGAGCACTTCCCCGACCAGGCGGGCGCTTTTCTTGTAGCCGGCCCCTGCCGTCAGGCCCAGATCGCTCATTCCGTACAGCACGCGCCGGTGTACGGGCTTGAGCCCGTCGCGGATGTCCGGCAGCGCCCGGCTTACGATCACCGACATCGAATAATCGATGTACGAGGACTTCATTTCCTCCTCGATATTGATCGGGATGATCCGCGAGTCGTCCTGTTCCATATGGATTGCGTGCCGGTTGGAATTGCCTCGATGTTTCCCGGAGGAAATCCGGGAAAGACCCTATCGCTGTAAAATACGAAATTCGGCCCTGTGCTGCAACTTTTCGGCCCTTTCCTAAAACTTCACAAGTCCTTGATATGCAAGGAATTAAAGGAAAATTTCGTGAAGGGGTGACAGGAGAGGGGGCGGGAGGTGCGAGATAGGGGCGCCGGGCGAAAAATCAAGACGCTGTATTCAGGGCATAATCCGGCTTGTTCTGCTTGACAGGGCAGGCTCCGGGATGTATTCTTTTACACGAAAAGCGCCATGCAGGGTGTTCTGCCTGGCTCGTAAGATTATACTCTGGAAGCCTTTTTGATTTTCCCAAACCTTGATAGATGCCCCGAGGCGATACATGGAGCAGGGTGGAGTGTGAAGCGATCGTTGCCGATTATATCGATATGTTGTCGCGCGAATGTCGTGGAGAGCCCTTTATTAAAGCGGAGCATCTTCGAGTGCTGCAAGGGAAGCTGAATAACAGGTCTGAGGGGGCCATAGAATTTAAACATGGGAATATATCCGCGATCTTATTGGAGGAAGGTCACGTGTATATACGAGGTTATCGCCCCGCGAAAAATTATCAAAGACTGTTACGGGACGTGGTAATAGACAGGCTGGGCAAAGAAGAAAATAACCTGATTACCCAAGAAGATAAACTGAATCAGGAAAGGGGCATGTTATTTGATGGGTCATTTTTTGACGAGGTTCTTGTTGATCCTCCGGAGAAAAAAATTACGCCTCCAAGAAAAGACATTGTATCGGGGCCTGCTCTCGGGTATACCGCTCGACCGCGCCGTATCGACTACGCCGCGCGGGAAGCGCGTAACAGACAACTCGGTGAACGAGGAGAGGAATTTGTGTTGGAATATGAAAAATTTCGTCTGCGGCGTGCTGGGCGCGACGATTTGCTTTCCGACGTAGAATGGACAAGCAAGGAGAAGGGCGATGGCGCGGGGTATGACATCCGTTCGTTTGATGGTGAAACGGATGATAAACTGTTTATCGAAGTGAAAACCACCAATAGCGGTATGTATCAGCCATTTTTAATTACACAGAACGAAGTTGCCTTTTCGGAGAAAAAGGAATCGCAGTATGCATTGTATCGACTGTTTTCTTTTAGCCGCGATCCTCGTATGTTCTCGCTTCCGGGATGTATTAAGCAGCATGTTGCTCTTGCCCCACAGCTGTATAGGGCAGAGGTGGGTCGGTTTTGATTGGGCAGATTTCGGCGGATCTCGCCGGGCTCCAATGATCCGCTTTATCCCTTTTGAGTAATTTCTACTCATAAAAGGGTATTAAAGGCGCATTTTTCTGTCCCACGAGTTTTTTTTCTGCTTGGCTTCCTGGTAACTTCGGTGGCCCGAAAAAAGATGTGGCCCTTGTCGTGGTCATCTCAGAGCATGAAATGGGTGTCCCTATTAACGAAAATAACCCCTACAACCATGCAGACGGACTATCAGAAAGTCATCCATCCGCTTGTTGACCACATACGGGAAATCCAGTGGCAGTACAAGCAGGAGCCGTGCAACACAGACAACGTGTTTAACGACTACCGGAACAAATACCTTGAACAGTACGACTGGTATTATCCGTACGATCAGGAAGTTGGCCCGGACGAGATAAGGCGTTCTTTCCGCGTTCAGGCGACCACTAACGACAGCAATGTGGGTATTAAGGGCGAGTACAAGCCCATGACGAGGGAGGTGGCCCATTATATCGTTGAACTTGGCGGCACGGTGGTTGACCGTGCCGACGTCAAGGAGTGGGACGACGAGGTTATCTTATGGCTGGTCGCTATGCTTGCGCCGGACCCGGCGTACATCGTGCCGTACACGGAGCTTATCCCGAAGACGGAGAATGCTCAAGGCAACATTTACACCGGCCTTCCCGACTCGGATTTAACCCATAGGTTGCCAAATGAGCAGATACGTTAGCGGTCTTTATCGCAAAAGCCCATCGGCAATTCATGCCGAGATGGTCCAGAGCCCGTTCGAGCAAGGCATCCCATCCCCCGGAACCTTTCCCGGCGCCGGGCTAAAACAAGATGCCCCCTCTTTTCCCTGTCATGCCGTCGCGGCAGCCGCTGTTCATGCGTATTTCGTATTGTCTCCTGCCGGCGCTTCTGTCTATGTTGATTACAGGAGCAACACTTGCTCAGGATAGCGCCTCGCTCAGCGGCTATGTCCGCGACGCCACGTCCGGGGAAACACTGCTCCTGGCGAATGTGCGGGTGGAGGGTACGTTGATCGGCGCCGCCACCAATAACTCGGGGTATTACACAGTAACGAACATTCCTCAGGGTGCCTTGACGGTTGCGGTGTCCTACATCGGGTATCGTACGGAACGCGTCGAGCTCGAACTGGCCCCGGGCGAGCAGCGCCGGCTGGATATCGAACTGCTTCCGGAAGAGCAGGACATCGAGGAAATCACGGTCACCGGGGAGCGGGAAGAACTGTACGAAGCCCGCAAGGTCGGCGTACAGCAGCTCCAGACGCAGCTCATCAAGTCGCTTCCGGCACTTCTGCAGCCGGACGTATTCCGATCCCTGCAACTGCTGCCCGGCGTGAAAGCGGCTTCGGATTATTCCAGCGGTCTCTATATCCGAGGTGGCGGTCCGGACCAGACGCTCATTCTGCTCGACCGCACCACCATCTACAACCCGTCGCATTTCTTCGGGGTGTTTTCAACGTTCAATCCGGACGCCATCAAGGATGTGCGGCTCTACAAGGGCGGGTTCCCTGCCGAGTACGGCGGGCGTCTGGGTTCGGTCGTCGATATCTACAACCGCGACGGCAACCGGCGCGAATTCGACGCCGGCCTCAGCATCGGTTTGCTTTCTTCGCGGGCGATGGTCGAGGGGCCGTGGAACCGGGGTTCCTATATGCTGGCGATGCGGCGCTCCACCGTCGAGCCGCTATTGTATTTTTTGCGCCAGTCCGGGACGGAGGGTATTCCGGACGCGTTTTACTTTGTGGACGTGAACGGGAAATTCAATTTCGACCTGTCGAACAGGGACCTTATTTCGCTTGCGTTCTACGCCGGGCAGGATGTGCTCGATATCGAAATCGTGGATGATGCATTTGCAAGTATCCGGTACGGGAACAGGACGCTGAGCGTGAACTGGACTCATCTTTTTTCGCAGGAGCTCTTTTCCAACTTTACGTTCACGGGGTCCCGGTATTTCAACACGCCGAGGATCGAACTGGCGGCCACGCCTATCGAGAACGAAAATACGGTAGACGATATTTCCGTCAAGGGCGATTTCGAATATATCCCCGGCGGGAATATTTCGGCGAAGGCCGGTTTCTGGTCAGGATTTCTGACCTTGCGTTTCCGCACGGATTTCAACGAGGAAACGGCGATCGATTGGCTTACCCGGAGCGTGTATACCTCTGCGTATGCGCAAACCAGTTGGCGACCGACGCCCCGCATGACTGTCGAAGGCGGCGTCCGGGGCAATTATTTCGAGGAAGGCGGGTTTTTCCGGGCGTCGCCCCGCCTGTCGTTCGAATACGAACCGACGCCGGCTTTGCGGCTTCAGGCCGCCTACGGGAGGTACTACCAGTTTCTTACGCTCATAACCAGCGAACTTGTACCGGGGTTCGACACTTGGCTGGCCACCGGAGAGGGGGTACGCCCTTCGCACGGCAATCAGGCTGTAATCGGCATGAAACACATCTCGCCGTTCGGCTTCAATCTGGATGTGGAGGCCTATTACCGCACGATGGAGAATCTCTTTGAATGGGATCCTTTCATACAGGACGTGGGGGGGCTGGCCTATTCCGAGTTGTTTCGTGTCGGGGACGGCCGTGCCTATGGCCTTGAAACGACCCTGCAGCGCTCGCAAGGGCGCTTGAACGGGTTCGTGGCCGGCACGCTGAGCCGGACCGAGCGGCGGTTTCCGATCGTCAACGATTTCAGGTTTTATCCGCCCAAATACGATCGGACACTGGACGTGAAGACGGTGCTCAATGTCGAAATATCGCGCGCTTTCCGGGCCAGCGCTGTCTGGATCTATGCGACCGGCCAGGCCTACACCGAACCGCTCGGGCAATACCGCCTCGTGAATTCACCGTTCGATTCGGATTGGTACAATGTACTGGTCACGAAATACAACAATCGTCGCCTGCCCGCCTATCACCGGCTGGATCTCGGCGTTTCCTGGCGCACCACATTGTTCGGGGCGGGTTTCGAACTGCAAGCGCAGGTGCTCAACGCATACAACCGGCGCAATATCTGGTTTTATTTCTTCGATTTCACCGATGCGGCGGATATCGTACGCAACGACATACCGCAGATTCCCGTGCCGCTGCCGAACATCTCGTTCACCTTCGATTTCTGACATGCGCTCGACCTCAGCATGGATATTCGTTCTTGCGGCGACCGCTTTTGCGGCGGCGTTGTCCGGTTGCGACACCGTCGATCCGCCGGCGTTCGAGGAAGAGATCGTCGTGGAAGGCTATCTCGAAGCCGGACAACCTGTCGGCTATGTTACCGTGAGCCGGACGCTCCCGGTCAACGAAACCTACGATCCCGCTGTCCAGGGCGTGCCGGACGCTACAGTGCGCATTGAACTGCTCGAAAATGGAGGCAACGGCGTTGAGACATCCTGGGATTTGTTTGCTCCTCGCCCGGCTTCCGGGCGATACCGCACGCGGGAGGTAGTGGATGTGTTGCCGCTCCGGGCGTACCGCCTTGTCGTGGACGTTCCCGGAGCCGGAACGGTCACGTCGGAAACGACGGTGCCTGCCCTTTTCCGTTTTGTGGATATGGAAGAACGCACGTTTGTGTACGATGCAGACGAAGCGCCTCTGTTCGAGATTACGGAGCCCTTCTATCCCGGCCGCCAGAGCATTTTTCTGATCACCACGGTTTCACTCGAGCCCGATACGACGAATCTGACCCCGTTCGCCGATGCCATCGGCGAAGATGTTTTTACGCTTCGAGAGACCTTGTCGCCGCCTCTGAACGGCGAAAATTTCGACCGGACGCCGAGCGGCGGGATGCTCATCCGGTATCCGTGGATCGGGCTGGCCTTTTATGGCCTCAACGAGATGCGGATTCAGGCGATCGACGACAACGTATTCGATTTTGTGCGTTCGAATGCGGTACAGCAGGGGGGCCAGGGCGGTTCGACCTTAGCACCGGGCGAAGTGCCTAATGTGATCGATCATGTGGAGGGCGGGCGCGGCCTGTTCGGCAGTTTCGCAACCGCTTCCGTACGGTTCCGGGTGTTGCCCAATCCGGATCGGTAGCGCCGGAGTAACGGGTTGCGGGTCCGCGCTGCCCCGAACCATGTCTATGTATACGTACGCAAAAAGCCCGCACGGGGCAGTCCCGCGCGGGCTTATGCATGGTTTCGCCGGCCTGAGCCGACCGGTTGTGTACGATCCGCGTTACGACACCGCGATGCGGTGCGGGCGGCGGGCCTCCTCCTTCGGAATGCGGATGGTCAACACTCCGGCTTCGTAGGAAGCTGCGATGCGTCCTCCGTCGCCGGTCGCCTTCGGCAAGCGATAAGAGAACCCGAACTTTCCGCGGACCCTGTCGGCGCGAACCGATGTCTCGCTCTCATCGAGGGCGGGAAGCTCCCGTTCGCCGCTCACGGTCAGCACGTTCTCCTGCCAGTGAATGTCGAACGTGTCCTTGGCCATGCCGGGCGCGTCCGCGTGGAGGATGTATTCCTCCTCCGATTCCGCGATGTCCACGCGCGGGGACCAGTTGGCCGTTTCGGTGCGCAGGTTTCCGAAGCTTCTCGTGGGGAAAAAGTCGTGAAAGAGCCGGTCGATCTCATGCTGCATGTTTTGCAACCCGCTGACCGGCGTGAAACGTACCAGGTTGTTCATGACGTACCTCTCATAAGGATGGTGGGTTGTTGTGTGAATGTTGCTTTCGTGTTGATCAAAGGCTGTGCCAATGCGAAAAGTGTGACAAAATGGCATAGATATATCCTGCCGTGCATCACGCCAATGTGGATTTTTCAGAGTCGCAGCAACGGATTCCGTTCGCAGTTATGGGCTATCTTTGATCCGGCTTCGACACAACTTTCAATCTTCCGAAAAACACCCATGCAAATCGACACATCTTCCCCGGTCATGATTACCGGCGCCACCGGATATGTGGCTGGCTGGATTGTCAAAGATCTTCTCCAGGCGGGCGTCACCGTGCATGCGCCGGTCCGTGATCCGGACAATGCGGACAAGTTGCAATACCTGAACAGGATTGCGGAAAGCACGCCGGGCGCGATCAAATACTTCAAGGCGGATCTGCTCAGCGAGGGGTCTTACGCGGATGCGATGGCCGGTTGTTCGATCGTTTTTCACACGGCCTCACCCTTCCGGATCGAGGTTGCGGATCCCCAAAAAGAACTGGTTGATCCGGCGCTGCTCGGCACCCGAAACGTACTGGAAGAAGCCAACCGTACACCCGGTGTGCAGCGCGTGGTGCTTACCAGCAGTTGTGTTGCCATTTACGGCGACAGCGCCGATCTGGAAAAAACGCCCAACGGGGTGTTCACGGAAGAGATATGGAATACCACCTCCAGCATTGATCACCAGCCGTATTCCTTTTCGAAAACGGTTGCCGAGAAAGAGGCCTGGAAAATGGCCGGGGCGCAGAACCGGTGGAAACTGGTCGTCATCAATCCCTCGCTGGTGCTTGGCCCCGGGATCAGTCCCCACGGAACATCAGGCAGTTTCGATCTGGTGCGTCAGTTAGGGGATGGCACCTTGAAAGCGGGAGTCCCGGATCTGCGTATCGGAGCGGTCGATGTGCGTGATCTGTCCCGGGCGCATATCGCTGCGGCCTATCTGCCCGACGCCGAGGGGCGTCACATCGTATCGGGCCATAATACGACCTTTCTGGAGATGGCCGGAACGCTGCTCGACAAATACGGCAAAGACTATCCGGTTCCGCGGCGGACGATGCCCAAATGGTTGATCTGGCTCGTGGCGCCCATGGTAAGCAAAGGCATGACCCGCAAGATAGTGTCCCGGAACATCGGACATCCCTGGATAGCCGACAATTCCAAAAGCAAGCGTGTCCTCGGCGTGACGTACCGCCCGCTGAAAGAGTCCATGACGGATTTCTTTCAGCAGATGATCGATAGCGGGGCGTTTGAGAAGAGGTCGTTCACCACCACGGGGCAGTAACCTTCGCGCTTCAGGTAGGAAACGGCGGCGGAAGCCCGTCCGCCGGTGCGGCAGTGGACGAGGATCTCCCGGTCTCGGGGAAGTTCGCCCGGATGCGCAGCAAGACGGGTATGTGCGATGTGGACGGCGCCGTTCAAGCGGGATTGCGCGAACTCCTCGGCCGTGCGGACATCAAGGATCAGGGCGGACTTTTCTGTCTGGCGCAGAGGCACGTCCCGAAAGCTGATCGCGTCGATTCGGGCAAGGCGATCGCCTGTCTTTCGATATGCGGCAACCGCCTCGGGCGGCGCCCACCCGGTTACGCGGTCCAGGCCGATACGGATCAGGCACCGAACAGCGTCTTCAAGTTCAGTTTCATGGCAGAGGAGCACGATTTCGCGATCCGGATCGATATAAGAGCCGGTTACCGTGGGAAAAGACTTGTTGACCGGTGCATAGATCGAACCCGGAATGTGGCCGGCGTAGTAGTCTTCGCGGTCGCGTCGGGTATCCACCAGCACCGTGCTGCCGTCCGAAGCCCTGATTCGTAATGTTTCTTCGCTGAGGCGCGGAGGAGAGGGCAATTCCCCGAGGAGTGCAGGTCCCCGACGGTTCTCTTCCTTCATGCGCGCAAAGTACGCAGGGGGGTCCGGTTGTCCCTTGAGGATGAAGTCCACGAAGGCCTTTTTTCCCTTACGCGCCGCGCCCAGGGCCGGATTGAAGCGGATTTCGTAGCCAACGGTGCTGCCGGGAACGGCTGCCAGTGTTTTTCCGCACATGCTTCCGGCGCCGTGGCCGGGCCAGATACGCAAGTATTCGGGCAGACGGAAGATGCTTTGTGCGGAGACGTAGAGATCGTGGGCTGCAGGCTTCATCGTATCAGCCTTTCCGACCGCCGACTCCAGAAGGTCGGGCCGCCCAAGGTCTCCTGCAAAAATGAAATCGCCCGAGAAAATTCCCATCGGTTCGTCGGCGCCCGCACCCCGGTCGGTGACCTCAAACGCAAGGTGTTCGGGAGTGTGACCGGGTGTGTGCAGGGTGCGGAAGTCCACTCCCCCGACGTTGAAGCGGTCCCCGTCCCGCAACAGGGTGACCGCGCTGCAGCCGTCCGCCCACTCGTACTTCCAATCTGTTCCGCCCTCGCCCGACAGGTAGGCACGACACCCGTAACGCTCGACGAATTCCCGGCATCCCGAAAGGAAATCCGTGTGAATGTGTGTTTCGGCCACCGCTACGACCCGGAGGTCCTCGCTATGCGCCCACTTCAGGTAGCGGTCGATGTCGCGCTCCGGGTCAATGACAAGGGCCTCGCCAGTGCGCCGGCATCCCACCAGATAGGCGTACTGCGCGAGCTGAGGATCGCTGATTTGCCGCAAAACCACGATTCGATTCCCCCGATTTTTTCTGTGCGGGCGGCTCGCGGGGTACTGACCAGTGGAGCGCCTTCGCCTGTTGCGCCTCGCGGCGTTCGGCGCCCTCTGGCATAATGCAGAAACCCCGGAACGGAAGCATTATGCTTGCATGCTATTTTAAGATATATTCGCCGCTCTGTCAAAGGGGGGGTATGGATGATACTCCGCCAGTGCCGAGTGGCCTATAATATCGACGATGCGCACCAGCATCTCTTTGCCATTGGCGTCCTTCAGGTACATTTTTTCTCCCGGCAGAAAGGAAACGGGTTGCTGCTTGCCGCCGTTGATGGCGATGTTGTCTGCATAAAGATAGGTCCGGTCCAGATTGTCCCGTATGGGGTTCAGGCGTCCTGCCAGGCCCGGGATGTACCCGGTTGCTTTCTCAAAAATAACTGCGCCGCCACCGGACAATGCCGTCATATCAATATGCAGTGCCTGTTCGGCGGGTATCCAGGCTTCTACCAATTGCGCCGTGAATCCCTTGGCTGCTACGAATACGGTCATTGGCAGGGCGTGGGCGTACAGATCGAAATGCGCCTCGCCGTTCTCGCCGGTGATTCCGCGTTTCCAGGTTTTGTTGGGAAACAGCGTGAGTACATCGGCGCCGGCGAGCGGCTCGCCATCGGCAAATACATACACCGAAGGTTTGATATCCGGTAAGGCCACCACACGGAGCATGCGCCATGGAATCAACCGTCCGTCGGTGCGCTGTTGGAATTCTTTCCCTCCATAGGCGACCGCCACGTCGCAGTCACGGGATGAATCCTTGAGATGCCGCCGAACACGCCGTGCGCCGTCGAGCAAGCTTTTGGAGGGTGTTTCCGTGGATTTGGCTTCCAGCAGGATCAAGCGATCCGGTTGCTCCATCAGCAGGTCGACTTCGGCGCCGTTTTTGTCACGATAGAACGAGAGACCATGCATGGTGCTGGTGCCCATACCTCGATGAATGCGGTGTTTCAGAATCTCCGAAATCACCCACGTTTCGAAGATAGCCCCGCGTAAGGGGTGCGAGTGCAGTTGCTCCGCTTGCCGGATGCCCAGCAGCCAGCAGGCCAGACCTGTGTCGTAGAAATACAGTTTGGGCATTTTGATCAGACGCTTGCGCAGGTTGGCGCTGAAGGCAGGCAGGCGAAATGTGATGTAACTCGCCTCCAGAATGCCGAGCCAGGCTCTGGCGGTTGGCTGCGAAATGCCGCAATCATTAGCCAGAGACGAATAGTTGAGCAGTTGCGCCGTGCGCCCGGCGCACAATTCTACGAATCGTTGAAAGGTGATGAGATCCCCGATATTGCTGAGCGTTCGGACATCTCTTTCCAGATAGGTGGCCACGTAGGAACGGAGCCAGACCGACGGCTCGAGTTTTTGATCGAAGATGCGAGGATAGCCGCCGCTGAAAAGCACCTCTTCGAGGTTTGCGGGGTGTTCGGCAAAGCGACCGATCTCGTCCCAGGTCAAAGGAAGTAGCTGATGTACTTCGGTTCGGCCGGCCAAGGATTGGCTGACCGATTCCAGCAGGGAAAAATTTTGCGATCCGCTGAGTATCCAGCGGCCGGGAGCCGGATCATTGTCGATAATGCCTTGCAGATAGGAGAGCAGATCGGGGGCACGCTGGACTTCGTCGAGGATGACGCCCTCCGGGAATTGCGCCAAAAAAGCCCGAGGGTCGTCCATTGCGAATACCCGGTCGTCCGGAAATTCGAGGCTTACATACGGATGTTCGGGAAAGACCGACTGGCATAGGGTCGTCTTTCCACTTTGCCGGGGCCCGGTGAGCGTGATCGCCGGCGCCCGGGTTGCCGCGCTGGCAAGTTCTGCGGCCAGATTTCGACGAATCATGAGATTAGAGTGTCTAATGTATTAGGATAATTCAAAATACAAATTTTAATTAGGCGATGTCAATATTTATTTTCAAAGTCTTTTTCAAATTACTTATTCGCAAAATACTACTCGAATCCCAACGATTGCAGGTTTTCCAGGATCAAGGTATCCATTAGTACGCCTTCTTCCTGCCACCTGTCCGGTTGCGCAATGAGGCGTTGCATCTTCTTGGCGAACAACTCACCGCTCTCAGGCAGTGGTTTCACGTTCGCATATTAGCTCACTACCCGGCATCACCAGCCCGTAGCAACTCCGTTTCGCTTAACCCCGCCCCCTCACGAAGCAAACCAGTGCAGAATCTTTCGGTCCTTTCTGGATGCCGTGTCTTGTCGCAACTGTCCCCGCGCCTCCAGCACTTTCTCCACGATGATTTCCAGGTTCTCATGGTCCACGAACGGGGACATGATATAGGATTTCAGGGCCACGATGGGTTCCCCGTAGATGGTGTGCCGGTAGCAGTCCGTCAGGGAAAGTAACACGCCCCGGCCCGCCATGGCTTCCTCGTGCACATACGCTGAGACCTTCCGGTTATAGTTGTTGTACGCGAGCAGGGCGTTCCGATAGGCGGGGTCCGTGAATTCCTTCCGCCTGTTCGTGAAGGTCGCAAAGGCTTCCTTGCCGGGGGGATATACCCGGAACAGCGTCACGGGCCCGTAATTATCCCGGTTCAGCACGATAATGCCTTCGTGCCCTTCGAGGTGTTCGCGCAGCAACTGGGCCATCTCCACGAGATGTCCGATCAGGGCGCGTATGCCCTGCACGCCAAGCAAGCGGTAATTGGCGAGCGCCGCCATGGGACCTGTCGCCGCCCGGGACGTTTCCAGGGTATACATCCCCGGCTTGTATTCCCCGAATTGATAGAGATACGGCATCTGCTCCCGGTCGCGTTTCAGCAACCGGAGGTCTTTGTAGTCCTTGACGAGCACGAGGCTGGATATGTAGGGCGTAAAACCGGTCTTGTGGAAGTCCACGCCCACGGAGTCGGCGAGCGGAAGCTCCCGTATCCGCCTGCATGCGCCTGCGAGCGCCCGCAGGGTGCGGGGCCGGAAGCCCAGCTCGTTCTTCTCGAAATCGTAGTCATTGAAGACCGACCAGGCCCATCCGATCACGGCGTCGGCATGCACATGCGGACGATAGGGCAGATCGAACTCCTCGACCAGCCTGTCCCGAAGCGCCACGATAGCCTGCAGATCGTCCACGCCGAAGGCGTCGGTGCTGCCCATCGTCGCAATGAAGGCCGCGATCTTTTTGCCGTCCTGCAGCGCCTTGCACGCCGCTTCCTCGAGCAGGTGCAAATCGATTTCGTTTTCGGGGGTCGTGGGAATCGAAACCACTTGATCCGAGCCTATGCCGACCCATCCTGCAATGCTGTACGCGCAGTAATGGCCTGTATCCGCCACAAACACTACCGCCTCTTCGGACAATCCGCGGCGTAAGGTTCCCGGACACGCTTTTTCCAGGCCGATCCGGATTCCGTACAGCGAAGTGCCGGTGCCACCGAACGTGAACACGCCGGCGGCCTCTTTCTGATCGTATCCGATCAGCCCGGCAGTGATGCTGGCGGCCTCGACCTCGGCCAGCGCAAAGAGCCGACTGTGTTCGTCCCACCCCAGATTCGGGTTGTGCAGCGCGGCGAGCAATACCCCGATCACGCTGGGAATGGAGGGTGGACAAATGACGTTCTGCTGTGTGCGGGGATGCCCGACGACCGTCATGCCCCGCAGGTAGCTTACGAGTTCGGATGCGACCTCTTCCACCGAGGACATGTCCTCGGGTAATCGGGCGTGTCTTGCCTGCTCGTAGTCGGGTTTGACGACGGCGCCGAGCATCGGCAAATGCATTTTCAGGGCATCCACCTGGTTCAGCGCATTCATAAACGAATGCACGAGATACGAGTCGTGAATCCGGTCGGAAGTCGGCTGAGGAAACGCGAGCCGGATATCCTTGATAATTTCTCTATAAGGCGCGGCCATATCTTACCTCTCTTTTTTAAATCACAATACTCCGCCGGGAAAAATTCAACCGGCGCCCTCTTTGTACTTTATACGAAAACGGGTTCCCGATAGATGCGGGGGAGAGAGGAGAATTCGTGGCCGGCCGAGCGGCCGGGCAGGAGCCGGCGCAAACAGACCTGTCCGCCGGATTCGGCGGGCTCGCGACATGTCAGGAAAGCAACGCCCTTCGGGCGTCAGAGAGAATACCTGAGTCCGGCTGTCATGACCCAGCGACTTACGCCGCTTACCATGAAATCGCTCGTAAACGGCGTCACGCCGTCGGAGCGAACAGGGTCATGATCCCGGATTTGTGTCCATAGATTGTCGTTATCATCGAAGCTGAAGGAGGGTATCCAGCGCACCTTTGCGATGATCGAAACGTTGTCGCGCAGCGCGTAATCCATGCCTACTGCTGCCTGAAATCTCCAACCGGTATTTTCCAGTTCGGCGTCTATGTGGCTGAGCGTGCCCGCAGCGGCCATCTGCCACGGTTCCGGCCCGAGATCGCTTCTGCGCAGGAATCTGGCTGAGTAGTGCATGGTCGTCGAGGCCAGACCCACGCCGCCCCCGATATAGGGCGTTAGTCGCGAGCCGGTCCGCAGATCGTACCAGGCGTTGAGGAAAACATGATGGGTGCTCAAGCCATAGAGCCGTTCCGAGGGAGGATCGTTTGCATCCCATTCGCTGCTCTTTTGATCAAGGACGTCATCACTGTCCGAACCCAGGGAAATGGCCCGATTATGCGAACCCTGGCGGCGGTTGAGGTATTCCACTTCAATACGCAGCCTGTTGCGGAGTGCATACCCCAGCGATGTGCTTCCGGCGAAGCTCGCGCCGGGAACGAATATGGCGTCTATGTAGGATATTTTCCCCGCCGCGCACTCTCCGCCGGTCGGCGCCGCGCCGGGGGCATAAAAAAACGGATCGCACCGGGTCGGATGATTCAAGAAGATATGAGAAATGTCGAGATGGCCCGACAGGGAAACGCCTGCTTCGAGTCCGATATAAAACCGGTTGGCTGTCAGGGTAGTCCTTTTGGTCGTTTCCGGCAGAGCCCCTGAATCGTAGCCGAACGTGTTGTCCGCGAAGTCGCTTCCGATCGCTGCTCCGTCTCTGGGACTCGTGCGGTGCGCCGGGTCGGGGTCAGGTGCGACGGCACCGGATATATTCTGCGCCAGAGCCGCTTGGAGAGAAATCCCGCCGATTACAAGCAGGCAGCAAACGATTTTTGCTATGGCGCGAAGAGAATCCCTCACTCCACCGTCACCGTGATTTTCTCCGACATCACCGGCGCATCGTGGGGGATGTGATTTTTGTCCCCGACCAGTAGTTGCAGGGTGTACACGCCCGGTTCCAGTTCAAGGGTCGTTTCCGTCTGGCCCATGCCGAAGTGGAGATGGGTTTCGTCGGTAGGGATGGGCATGTCCATGGGGGGCAGCTCTTCCGCATTGACCAGCAGGTGATGGTGTCCGGTGTCGGGGTAGTCGATGCCTGCGGGGGCCACGCCCATGCCTTTCAGGCCGAACACGACATGTACTTTGCCGCCCTCTATCGTGGCGCCGTCTTCAGGGCTGATGATATATACCGAAGCGCCTTCGGGCGCGTCGGTGCGGGGCATGTCCTGCGCGAAGGCTGCTTGCGAAAGGAGTCCGCCGGCGGTGAGCAGGCAAAAGGCGATTTTAGCGATGGAGCGAAAGGAAGTCATCGTAAGAAAAGGGCAAGGTTCGTAATGAAAAACACGCTGCCATGAAGCGGGGCAGGCGATCACAATGCATCAAGCGCAAAATAGGCGTTTGCGACTTCTTCGTTCAAGAGATTTCCTCGAATCATTTCAGGACTGCACGGTTCCCCGTGGATTGGATACATATGGAAGGACGTCCGTGCAACGATTGATTATCTCGCCGCCACCCTCATTCCACCACCACGACCCCGCTGCGCGCGGTTTCTTCCCGGTACAACCCGGCAAGGCGCTGCGTCATCGGCCCGATACGCCCGTCGCCGATGGTCCGTCCGTCGAGCTGCGTAACGCCCGCCAGTTCACCCATCGTTCCGGTGCAGAACATTTCGTCCGCGCTGTACGCTTCCGCCAGAGACAGATTCCGCACGTCGGATTCGATGCCGTGCGCTGCGCACAATTCCAGCACAACCTGCCGGGTAATGCCTTCCGGGCAGGCATGAGTATGCCCCGTCAGCACGATCCCGTTCTTCACCAGAAAAATATGCGTGGCGTTCGTTTCGGCGATGAACCCGCTGCGGTCCAGCATCAGCGCATCGTCCGCTCCCGCCGCATTCGCTTCCGTTTTGGCCAGGATCGACTGGAGCAGATTCCCGTGGTGAATCTTCGGGTCCAGAAAGTCGGGCGGGAATCGCCGGATGGAACTTGTTATCAGCGTCAACCCGTCCGTCGGGTACACCGGGGCCTTGTATTCGGCCAGCACGATCAGCGTCGGGCCGTTCTGGTTCAGGCGCGGGTCCATGCCCGACGTGATTTTCACCCCCCGCGTCAGTGACAGACGGATATGCACCCCGTCCCGCATGTCGTTGGCCTCCAGCGTACGACGTA
This sequence comes from Bacteroidetes bacterium SB0662_bin_6, assembly GCA_009839485.1. Taxonomy (NCBI): domain Bacteria; kingdom Pseudomonadati; phylum Bacteroidota; species Bacteroidetes bacterium SB0662_bin_6. The sequence goes on along the minus strand of VXPQ01000038.1, from coordinate 81,354 downwards.
TTTCCCCGATGATTTCTTCATGCGACGGAATGACGGCAAACGCCAGCGCCTGCGCCGATGCTTTCAGTCGGTCGAGATGTTCGATAAGGCGAAAGATGCGGCCCTTGTACAGGCGAAGCCCTTCCCATACGAAATCCCCGCCCTGCACCGCACTGTCGAACGGGCTCACACCCGCCTGATCCCGGGGCGTCAGCGTACCGTTGATATTGACAAGAATATTCCGGTTGCGCTCGTCGAAGGTCTGGAGCATGTCAGGCTGTGATCCGGTTTCGGTGCAATGCTTCGTACAGGGGGCGGCAGGTCTCGACCAACTCGTGCAGCGCCTTCGGGACCTCCCGGTTTCCCGGGGGACGGGACCGGAATCCCGTCGAGGTGGCGACCTGGTCGTACCAGTGAGGAGCCCAGACGCCGTCCGCAGGCCGCAGGCCCGGCTCCCAGGAGAGCATGGACGGAGTCCAGGGTACGCCGAGCGCCACGCAGAGTTTTTCGAGCACGCCGGCCGGGTTTTCCAGCACATCGCGTGCGTCGATTACAGGGGCCGGTCGCCCCAGCTTTTGCGTTACGCGCCGGTACAGCGCGCATTGGTTCGGCAGTCCGGTATCGTCCGGTCCGGGATTCGCCGTGATGCGGGCCAGCGACACCGCCATCTCTGCCGGATCGCGGATCAGGAAAGCATGGGTCAGCCGTTCCAGCCAGGGCCCCTCCATTTCCGGGAGCAGATGATGCGCCATGTGCTTCTGGTAGTGAATGTACTTCCGAACGGGCGCATCCCGATTTCCTGTCCCGCTGCGCTGCCCGTCCCCGTTGCGATGCGCCCCCTCGACAAGGTTTTCTCCGCTGTCCGTTTCACCGGTCAACTGCGCTGCCACCTTGCGCCAGTCCGTTTCGCAGCGCGCGATGATTTCGTCGCGTCCGGGATGCGGGGCGCCGGTTTTCAGCAGATAATGCGCATACAGCGGCTCGTCCGTCACGACCGTATCGCCGCGGGCTTCCCATGCGCGCATCAGCGCCGTGGAAATGTTGCGCGGCCCCGACCACATCGCAATGCGGACGACAGGATGTTCGAGCGAACCGTTCAAGGCAATCAAAGGCAATCAATCGAGCGTTACCTGGGTAACGTGTCCCGTTTGCTTGTTTTTCAGGATGCGGCGCGTCGTGCCGTCGGGCAGTACTTCTTCCTTGATGATGACATGTCCGTCTATCTCGCGAACGGTCGGCGCCACCCTCGGATGCGGTTTTTCTGCTCGCCAGTCGTCCAGCACGACCTCTTCCCATTGCCTCGATTTAGCCGATTTGTAGCAGGCGTCGAGGACCGCATTGACTACGTATCCGTCGTAAAAAGTTTCCATCGGCTCCCGGCCTGCCTCCGCCGCCTCGAACATATCCTGAAACATGTCCGTGTAGCCGAGCGCTTTCGGTTCGTCGCCCACCGGAAACAGCCACCCGCTGGGCGTTTCGACCTTCTCGGCCACGTAGCTGCCCGTTTCGCCCGAAGTAAACATCTCGAATCCGGTGCGCAGCCAGTGATTGAGCCAGATCGTGCCCTCCGTTCCGGCCACCTCGTCGCGCAGGTCCATGCCGCCCCGGAACGCCCAGCTTACCTCGATCTGCCCGACTGCCCCGCTTTCGAAGCGGATGAGCGCCACGCCGTGATCCTCCGCATCGATGGGGTGGACGAGCGTGTCGGCCCAGCACATGACTTCCACCGGGCGATTGTTTTTGCCCACGAAATTCCGGACAATTTCGATCGTATGGCACCCCATGTCGATCAGCGCACCGCCGCCCGCCTGTTCGATGTCCCAGAACCAGGCGCTGTGCGGCCCGGGATGCGTTTCACGGGAGCGCACCCACAAAATGTCTCCCAATGCGCCTTCCTGCACGCTTCGGATGGCCTTGAGCGTCTTGGGGGTATAGACGAGGTCTTCGAGATACCCGTGAAACACCCCGGCTTCCTCGACCATGGCCAGCATGCGTTTTGCCTCGGCGGCGGTCCGGCCCAACGGTTTCGTACAAAGGATGCCTTTGCCGGCCTCCGCAGCGATTCGAACACATTCCTCATGCAACTGGTTGGGCAGGCCGATGATCACCATGTCCGTTTCGGGATGCCGGATCGCGGTTTCCAGATCATCGGTGTGATGGGCGATGCCCCATTCTCCGGCGAAGGTCTCCGCCCGTTCCGCGCTGCGCGAAAACACGCTGCGGACGCGGTCGCGCCCCCGGCTACCGTTGACGGCCAGCGCATAGAACATGCCGATCAGGCCGGTTCCGAGCAAAGTGATGGAGGATCCTCTGGGGGTAGTGTCTGTCATGGCAGGTTGAAGGATTTACTGTCGAACACCGGACCGACCGGATATACTTCCGGACGGGTCCGGTTTCTTTCATAGCGGGTGTAAGAAACGATGGGTGTAAAGCCGGGCCATCTCCCTATTCCGGTTTTGCGAAAGGGGGCGACGGCGCCGGGGTATCCCCGGCATTCTTTAGGTATTCGTGCAGGGCTTTATGGTATGAAACCAGTTTATTTCCGATCTTGATTTGTTCGTCCAGCCGTTTTTTGATACCAAAGATCGCAAAGGGAAGAAGCGTCCAGAGTATGGCCAGAAAAACAAGAAAGATGGAAAAAATAACCGTAAGCCAGGCTGCGCCGGTGAGCAGATCTTCCATGGTTGGCGTGGTCTCGTTGGGTATAAAGCAGATCGCCCCAATCTACCGACGGAGCCATTGACGCGCAATGAGCGCGCGGACGGATTATCCGGCTGTCGCCTTCCGCACAATTCTTTCGTTCAATTCGCTTTCCGGGATACCCTGTGCGCATTCACAGCAAGCAAATAATAGCCGAGAAACGCGCCGAAGTGCTTGTTGTGGGCAGCGGCTCCGCCGGGGCTACCACGGCTATCGCAGCCGCAAAGACCGGCGCCGACACGCTGCTTGTTGAGCGATACGGTTTCATGGGCGGCGTCAGCACCCAGGTGCTGGATACGTTCTACGGATTCTATACGCCGGGAAAATCCTCCAGAAAAGTCGTGGGCGGCGTGCCGGACCTCGTCGTGGACGCCCTGAAAGCACGCGGGGCCATGCTCATTCGCCCGAATACCTACGGGGCGGGCGACGGCGTGACCTACGATCCCGAAACGCTCAAGATGGTTTGGGAGTCGCTTGCGCTCGAAGCCGGAGTGCGGCTCCTTTTTCACACCTTTGTCATGGATGTCCTGATGGATGGCGCCCGTGTGGCGGGCGTGGTTGCGGCCACCAAGCGGGGCTGGTTCGAGATCCGCGCCGACTGCATCGTGGACGCCACCGGCGATGCGGATGTGGCTGCCTGGTCCGGCGCGCCGTACGAAGGCCCGGACGAAGGGCCCGTGCAATCGCTCACGACTACCTTCCGCATGACCGGCGTGGACGACGCCAGGGCCCGCGCCGTGCGCAAGGAGGATTTGCATGCCCTGCTGGCCCAAGCCGTCGAAACCGGCAAGTATGACCTGCCGCGCCGCGAAGGGAGCATCCACATTACGCCGTACCCCGGTGTGATGGCCACCAACATGACCCGGGTGGGCGATGTGGACGCCACCGATCCCGAACAATTGACCCGCGCCGAGGTCGAAGGCCGCCGGCAGGCCATGGAGTATGCCCGTTTTCTGCGTGATTTCGTGCCGGGGTACGAGCGCGCTTTCCTGACCGATTTCAGCAACCAGATCGGTGTGCGGGAAAGCCGCCGTATCCGGGGCGTCTACCGGCTGACGAAAGAAGATGTGCTGGCGGCCCGCAAGTTCGACGACGCGATTGCGCAATGCGGGGCGCCCATCGAGGATCACCATGCCGGGCGCGACACGCATTGGGAATATCTTCCGGACGGCGCCACCTATGACATACCGTACCGCTGCCTGTTGCCGCAACAGGTGGAGGGGTTGCTTGTGGCTGGCCGGTGCCTGTCCGCAGAACACGATGCCCATGCTTCCGTACGCAGCATGGCGCAGTGCATGGCGATGGGACAGGCGGCGGGCGCGGCGGCGGCGCTGTCCTGCCAGGGAAAGACCCTGCCTCATACGTTGCCGGTCGATACGCTGCGGGAACGGCTCGCCGGGATGGGCGCCGTATTGTAAATGAACATTATAGATCGGGAATCCGTGAAGATGTCGAATTCTATATTTCCTGCGCCGCCATGCCGATGATCCAGACGGTCCGGGGACCGATCGAAGCCGCCGAACTGGGCGTGTGTTACGGCCACGAGCATCTGCTAAGCGGTCCCCCGGAGCCATCCCCCAACGAGATGGACTTCGTACTTGACGACGAGGACGCCGCCGCGCTCGAACTGCGGAGTTTCCGCAGGGCCGGGGGAGCGGCTGTCGTGGAAATGACCACCCCGGATTATGGCCGAGACGTGGCCGGCCTGCGCCGGATCTCCGAGCGGACGGGCGTACATATCGTGTGCGCTGCCGGATACAACAAGGATCCGTTTTCAGCTTCCTTTGTCAACGGGGTATCCGTCGAGGAACTCACGGAGCGTTTCGTACGGGAGATTGTCGAAGGTATCGACGGCACCGGCATCCGCGCCGGTCTGGTAAAGGCATCCTCCACGCTCAACGAAATCAGTCAGGTTGCGGAAAAAGTGTTTCGCGCCGCCGCCGCGGCGCATCTCCGGACCGGCGCACCTGTTTCGACCCATACCGAGGCCGGAACGATGGCGCTCGAACAGGTCCGCCTGCTGGAATCCGCCGGAGTCGATCCGCGGTGCGTCGTCATCGGACATATGGATCGCAAACTGGACCTGTCGTATCACCTCGAGGTGGCTTCCACCGGCGTTTTTCTGGGGTACGACCAGATCAGCAAGGTGCAGTATTACCTGGATCGGGAGCGGGCCGAGGCGATTGCCCATCTTGTCGACGCCGGGTATGGAAGCCGGATACTTCTTGGAGGAGATCTGGCCCGCCGTTCCTACTGGCCTGCCTGGGGCCATGCCGAAGGCCCCGGATTTGCCTACATTCTGGAAGGATTCGTCCCGCGTTTGCGGCAGATCGGCGTAAGCGATGCGGCAGTCGACGACCTGCTGATAACTAATCCGGCAAGGGCGTTCGCGTTTTCGGCGCCGGAAACGGCCTGAAGTAACGCAGGCCGATCGTTTTCCTTATCGAATCGAACTATAGGGGACCCGGAGCACGAAAGGCGCCCCGATCCTAACCCCCACGCCGCCGATCCCGGAGCGGATCATTTCCCTTTGATATTGATTGCAATGAAATCATTTTGTAAATTCGTGATTGATGAAAACCAAAGGGGGTGGTATGGCGAGTATCACGATTCGTAAACTCGACGACGATGTAAAAACGCGTCTTCGCAAGCGGGCGGCCGGGCATGGGCGCTCGATGGAGGAAGAGGCGCGCGTGATTCTGCGCGAGGCGGTCGAGCGCAAGGAAGGACCGGCCAATCTGGCGAGCGCCATTCGCGCCCGCTTTGCGCCTTTGGGTGGCGTCGAACTGGAGTTGCCCCCACGCGAACCCATGCGTGAACCGCCCCGGTTCGGTTGAGGCGGCCATGATTCTGCTCGATACCAATGTGGTTTCCGAGTTGATGCGTCCGTCGCCGCATCCTGTTCCGGAGGCCTGGGTCGCAAGACGGGCGGCAGCCGGTTTGTTCTTCTCCGCAGTGGGCGAGGCGGAACTTCGTTACGGTATAGCGATCATGCCGGCAGGGCGGCGTCGGGACGAACTGCTTTCGGCGATCGAGGCCATGCTGCGCGAAGATTTTTCAGGACGGGTTCTCCCGTTCGACAGCGATGCGGCGCGCGCCTATGCAGAGATTGCAGCCGCCCGTCGTGCTGCCGGTCGGTCCGCTTCGCAGGCCGATGTCCAGATTGCGGCCATTGCCCGCTCGCGCGGTATGGCCGTGGCGACGAGGAACGTTCGGGACTTCGACGGCATGGGGATCGATATTATTGATCCTTGGGCGGGCGTGTGAGCGAACATTCGCTACAGGATGCTCTGATCGAAACCACCCCCTCAGCCTCTATGCCCCGCAGAGCGCCGCTGCATAGTGGTAACAAGCCCTAATTTCGCGGACTTGATCAGCGTATCCTATATTGAACAGCACAGTTACCCCCCGATGCTAATGATGCGATGTCAAGAAACGTTGTAAAACTTCCCCTTCCGATCCGGTTTTTATGCCTGTGGATGCTGGTCGGTGCGGTTGCCGCCGTTTCGACCGTCTCGGCGCAGCCCGCCGACCGCCCCAATATCGTTTTCATTTTTTCGGACGATCATGCGACGCAGGCGCTCGGCGCCTATGGGGGCCGCCTTGCCGCACTGGACCCCACCCCCAATCTGGACCGCCTCGCGGACGAGGGCATGCTATTCCGGAACGCCTTCGTGACCAATTCCATTTGCGCGCCCAGCCGGGCCGTCATTCTGTCCGGTCTGCACAGCCACCTGAACGGCGTCGAAACGAATGCGCGGCATGACAGCCTCGAAGCCTCCATTCCCGTTTTTCCGGAAATGCTCCAGCAGGGAGGCTACCGGACGGCTATCATCGGCAAATGGCATCTGAAGAGCGATCCCCGGGGGTTCGACTACTGGGAAGTGCTGCCGGGCCAGGGCGATTATTACAACCCGGCGTTTCGAACGCAGGAAGGGGATACGCAATACGAGGGCTACGTCAGCGACATCGTGACAGACCGGGCGCTCGAATGGCTCGAAAACGGGCGGGATACCGACGAACCTTTTCTGCTGATGTACCAGCACAAGGCCCCGCACCGCAACTGGCTGCCCGGCCCGACGCACCTGAACCGCTACGACGACGTGGAAATCCCCGCGCCACGCTCCCTGTTTTATGATTATTCCGGTCTTTCGACGCCTGCCGTGCTGCAGGAGATGGAAATCTCCACGGACCTGCGCTGGGGATGGGACCTGAAACTCCCTCTGAACCCTGAACATCTTGACGAGGTCGCGGAGGGATACCAGTGGATCGATCGCTTTACCCCGGCCCAGCGAACCAATTGGGAGGCGGCCTACGGCCCGAAGAACGATACCTTCTACGAGCGGTATCGCGTGGGGGGCATGCAGGAACGCGATCTGATTCGCTGGAAATACCAGCGATACCTGAAGGATTACCTGCGCACCATTTATTCGATGGACGAAAACATCGGGCGCCTGCTGGATTACCTCGAAGAGACCGGCCTGGCCGAAAACACCATCGTGATCTACAACTCCGATCAGGGGTTCTTCCTCGGCGAAAAGGGGTGGTACGACAAGCGGTGGATGTATGAGGAATCGTTCAAGACGCCGCTCATCGTGCGCTGGCCCGGCGTCGTGCAGCCCGGCTCCGAAAGCAAGGCCCTGGTGCAGAATCTCGATCTTGCGCAGACCCTGCTGGATATGGCCGGCGTGGCGCCGTCCTCGCCGATGCAGGGCCACAGCCTCGTGCCGCTGCTACAGGGAGAAATCCCTGAAGACTGGCGCGAATCCGTCTACTATCACTACTATGAGTTTCCGTGGCCCCATCATGTCCACCCGCACGAAGGGGTGCGCACGGCAGGGTACAAGTTGATCCATTACTATACGCTGGACCAGTGGGAGTTCTTCGATCTCGAAGCCGACCCGGACGAACTCCGCAACGTGTACGGCGACCGTGCATACGCCGAAATGATCGCACACCTGCGGGAAGAACTGGCGCGGCTGAAGGAGCAGTATAACGTACCGGCTCGGTGAGAGGAGTACGGATCCTCCCACCTTTTCTGATCAGACAAGCAAAAACATTTCTCCCGCCATGACACTTCACGGCAAACATCTTATTGCAGGCTGGACGAACGGCGAGGCTACGGAAGGCTTCCGGGCCTGGGATCCGGTACAGGGTGCCAGCCTGGACCCCGTGTTTATCGAGGCTTCTTCTGCCGACATCGACGCGGCCGCCGAAGCCGCCGAGGCCGCTTTCGAGGCCTATGCGGCCACCGAACCCGCCCACCGGGCGGATTTTCTGGAGCGTATCGCATCGGAGATCGAGGGTCTCGGCGAAACGCTGGTCGAACGCGCCAGCCGGGAAACAGGACTTCCGGAGGGTCGGATCCGGGGAGAACGGGGCCGCACCGTGTACCAGTTGCGTCTCTTTGCCGCCGTCGTGCGGGAAGGCTCGTGGGTGGACGCCCGCATCGAACGGGCCGTGCCCGACCGTACGCCCATTCCGAAGCCCGACCTGCGCCGCATGTCTGTGCCCCTCGGACCGGTGGCCGTATTCGGGGCCAGCAACTTTCCGCTGGCCTATTCGGCGCCGGGGGGCGATACCGCCTCTGCGCTGGCCGCCGGTTGCCCGGTAATCTGCAAGGCGCATCCGGCGCATCCCGGCACCTCCGAACTGGTGGCCCACGCTATTCTCCGGGCCGCCGAAGCCGAAAAAATGCCTGCCGGCGTGTTCTCGCTGGTGCATGGACAAGGCTACGAGGTAGGGCTGGCGCTGGTCCGGCACCCGCTGGTGCAGGCAGTGGGATTCACCGGATCGCTTCAGGGAGGACGTGCGCTCTTCGATGCGGCGGCCGCGCGCCCCGTGCCAATACCTGTGTATGCCGAGATGGGGAGCGTCAATCCGGTGTTCATCCTGCCTTCCGCCCTGGAGAACGGGGCGGAGGCCCTTGCCGAAAAACTGGCGGGGTCGATTCTGCTGGGCGTGGGGCAGTTCTGTACGAACCCGGGGCTGGTGTTCGGGGTCGGCGGGGAAGCGATGGAAGCCTTCCTGCAGGCTTTGGGCGAACACATCCGCCGGGCCGAACCGGCGTCGATGCTCCACCGGGGCATCCGCGACCGGTTCTGCGCCGGCACCGACCGCTTGGCTGCTGCGCAAGGGGTCGAGCGCGTGGCGGCTTCGGAGCGAGAGGCGGACCCGGCGCGTACGGAGGGGGGAGGAGCCCTCTTTCGCACAGATGTGCAGACCTTCCTGGCGAACGATATGCTGTCCGAAGAGGTGTTCGGGCCGTCGAGCCTGGTCGTGGTGGCGAGGGATACCGCTGAGTTGGAAAGCGTTGCCCACAGTCTGAAAGGGCAGCTCACCGCGGCGATTCACGGCGATGAAGAAGATATTGCCCGCTATGACAGGCTCGTTCATGTGTTGCGGCGAAAGGCGGGCCGGTTCATATTCAACGGATTTCCCACGGGCGTGGAGGTATGCCCTGCCATGCATCATGGAGGCCCCTATCCGGCCACGACCGATGTGCGTACCGGAGCCGTGGGAGACACCGCGATTCAACGGTTCGTGCGGCCCGTAGCCTGGCAGAATTTTCCCTCGTCCGCATTGCCCCCGGAACTGCGCGACCGCAATGAGCGCGGCATCCGGCGCCTTGTGGATGGGGAGTATTCGACAGGGGATGTGGAGTGAGGCGTCAAGGCAGTGAGGACTATTCCGGCTGCCTCATACGCAAAATCCGTACGCGAAGGGGCTTTTTCTTGTCACGCAAGCCCCTTTGTGGCCTTGCACGGGTATCCTGACCGGCCTCAATCCGCCGGAGGTCCAAAGTTTATCTGCCACGAGATGCCGAACTTGTCGACGCACATACCGAAGTAGCCACCCCAGAACATGTCTGCCATGGGCATCACCGCGGCGCCTCCTTCGGACAGTTCGGAAAATAGCCGGTCGGCTTCTTCCCTGCTGTCAGGGCTGACGGAAACGGCGAAGTTGTTGCCGGGGATGAGCGGAGGCGTCTGCGAGTCGATGTCGCAGCCCATCAGGACGTTGGATCCTATAGGCAGCGACATATGCATGACGAGGTCGCGATCGCCTTCCAGCACATTCATTTCCGGCGGTCCCTCGCCATAGGTGAGAAATTCCGTGAACTCGCCGCCGAATACCGTGCGGTATAATTCGAATGCTTCCCGGCAGTTTTTGTCGAAGACTAAATAAATGGTGAAGTTCATTGTGTGGTATGTGGGTGTTCCTGGGATCGAGTGGGCTTGAAACCGGATGGAATGTAATCTGTCTCTGCCTTGATCGCAAATCCACGAACTCCGGTTTATCCGGCCGCAACCACGCCGGGTGCAATAGCACTATTCGAGCACGTTCAAGCCGCCGTCGTCCAGCTTACCCGGGCGGCTCCAATAAGCGTATTGGGGCGTCCATTCCTTTTCGCCCAGTCCGGCGAGGCCGAGCAGACTCCACATTGCGCAATAGATGTCTCCGGGCCCGAACACGCACGCGTTCTTGCGCAGTATGGCGTCGCCGTTGCGTTCGTAGATCACAGCGCCAGGATAATTGCTCTGGCCGTTTACGACGGATTGCTCGCGAATGTAGTCCCCGCCGCCGTGCGAGGCCAGTCGAAACCGCCAACCGCGGGCATTGGCGAATCGGCGCTGGGTTTCCGGCGGGTCCTTCGAGAGGAGTACTACAGACAAGGCCGACTCCAGATGGGCAAGTAATCCGTTGAAGCCGTCCGCCCACAGCGTACAATAGCGGCAGCCCTGTCCCATGTTGTGGATCGCAAGCAGCTTGTCCTTTTCGCCGAACAGGTCGAGCAGCGTGGTGTCACCGGTCAGCGTCGCAAAGGTGTAATTGCGGACGGGCGCCCCCAGGCTGGCCTTTCGCAGGGTGTTCAGTTCCGCGATCAACTCGCCGATCTGTCGTTCGAGTTCGGTAATTCTATCGTCTGCCATTCGTTGCCTTCGCTGGTGGATTATCAAAGCGTTGATTATGTCATCGGGTAAACGGACGCGACCGGAACGAACGCGGCATCCGGCGCCTTGTGGATAGGGAGTATTCTACAGGAGACGTGAGGTAGCCGTTACACGAAGTATCCGGCGATAATGGCGGCCGTGATCACGACCGCACTTCCCACCACCCAACGCAGCAACCGGTTTTCCGAACCGGTTATCTCGGCTCGCAGAAAATCCTTCGTTACGAGGTCATCTTGCGATACCGTGTACGACTCCACAATAGCGTTCGCTTGCGTTTCGCTGAATCCGGAGGCCGTCAAGGTGTTGAAGATGCGGTGCGTATCCATGACCGATTTCCGCCATTCGATATGGGCGTATCCTACGAAAACCGCAGTGCGACGAACAGAACAGCGTTCATTGCTGCCACAATACCCACTGTCGCCAGAATTATTATGCGAGTTTGCCGCTCGACGATCGCTTCTATTTTGTCTTTTGTCGCCATCCCCTTACGGGATTCCTGCACTGCATATACGATCTCGTCCGCCTGACCTGGAGCGAAACCAGCTTGAGTGAGACGGTTATGTATAGCGTGCGTGTCCACAGTCAATTTCTCTTCGATTTCAAGCTGCTTCCATGAGCGAAGCAAGGAAAAAGAATGAGGGTGGTGTTTCCCAGCGACAGGTACAAGATACGCACGCAGCCGCAATATAACCTTGTCCGTTCGAAAAACCGCAGAAGCGAGCGGGAGAAATCCTCGGGACCCGCTTCCATACTTCCTGACATACTGTGGTGGAGATGGCGGGAGTCGAACCCGCGTCCGAATGGCCGTACCGACAAGCGTCTACGTGTGTAGTCGGTCTTTCGTGCTCACCTGCATCAAGAGCCGCCCGACAAGAGCCGGATGCAAGCAAAGGCTGATTGTTTTGACTGCGGCCTGTTCAGCCGGTACGGACCGCAGCGGGTTCATCTGAGTCGGTGCCCTAATGCATGCCGATGAACGAGCAATGCATTGGACAGATGGGGCTTACGCCGCCATCGCGTACGAGTAATCGTTCGCATTTACCAGTTCCCAGTCATATTAACGAGCTGGACTGAGGAGCTCGACACGCAACTTGCAGCGCGAATACCACCCGTCGAAACCATGTCATCCCCATATGTGCAAAGAACAGCGCCGCCGTATGGCCGCGCAAGGCTACTGTCCCGACGCATCGTACGCACCCGTCCAAACCGGGGTTGCCCGTTTGCGGCTGGGACAGAAACCCCCTTAACCCGTTCTACGGAACGCCCTCAGGCAGGTTTCTTGCCGCGGTATGTCCGTTCCCCCAAAACTACCAATTCAAATAGAACACGTGAACGAGTATCCCAAGGATTGCCAGATTAACCAGCAGGTGCAGGATGGCGATCTTTTTCATGGCTCTACCCTGGTTTGTTGACCTTGTTTTTTTGGATGAGGAGGTGTATTCATCCAACGCTGAACTGGTAACGCGTGTAGGGGCGGATTTGGTATAACTCCCTACTCCACCAGCACCGGCGTACCCACATGCACTATCTCCCATAACCGGTCGATCCACCAGTCGGTTACGGCGATACACCCCTGCGTCCAGTTTACACTGCCCCCTGTACCGTTGCCGTGAATTTCGATGAACCCGCCCAGCAGGGTGCCCATCGGGGGCATTTCGAGCGTTTCGTCCGCCTCCATGATCGCGTCATATTCCTCTTCGGTAATCAGGCCCGATCTGATTCCCCGTTCGGCGTCTTCCGCCGAGGGATAGTTCAGCACCAGCGCTTTGTAGAATTTGCTGTTCGGGTTTTTCGCCACGATATGGAAGTTTCCCTCGGGCGTACGCCAGTGATCGGGTTCCAGCGTGCCGCCTCTCCGCACCTTGTCCATGATGGCATTGAGACCCAGATCGACCGAAATCCGCATTGCCAGATCCGCCCCCCGGTACACAAAAAGCGTTTGCTGCTTCTTTGAAATGCGGAGCCACACGTTCGATACGGCTTCCTCGGGTACGAAGCCGGTCACGTCATCCATCGTTCGGACATGCAGCCATCCGTCCTGCGCATCCAGCATAAAGAGCGGTTCCTGCAGGGCGAGCGGACGAAAATCGGGCAGCGGTGCGGTCCGGTCGGGACGTGCATACAGCGTGCCGTCCCGTTCGATGGAGTAGTAGAGTGGAGGCGAAGCGTCCCGGTCCGGAGGAGCGGCCCCGGATATTCCAAAAACCAGTGCAAAAAAGATCGGAAAGAACGCAGCTCTCATTCTTCCTGTCCTGGCGGAAATGCTTTTGCGAGCCCCTCGACGACCTCGTCCGAAATACCCATGGCGCTGAAGCCCCCGTCATGGTACAGCGTCTGCATGGTCACCATGCGGGTATAGTCGCTCAGGAGCGTGACGGTATAATCCGCGCAACTCGCCGCATCCGCGTTGCCGAGGGGGGAAATACGCTCCGCGAATTCGAACATCGCATCAAATCCGTCAATCCCCGATCCCGCCACCGTGCGGGTTGGGCTCTGCGAAACCGTGTTGATGCGAATCCCCCGCTTGCCCAGCCGGTAGCCGAACGAACGCGTAATGCTTTCCAGCAGGGCCTTCGCGTCGCCCATCTCCGAATATTTCGAGAACACGCGCTGGGCGCCGATGTACGTGAGCGCGACGATGGAAGCGCCGTCCGTGAGGACGCCGGCTTCGAGCGCATGATGCACGATCCGGTGCAGGCTGATAGCGGAAATGTCCAGCGTTTTCTGATACCACGCGTAGTTGAGTTCCGGATACGGCACGTTCTTCCGCAGATTGACGCCCATCCCGATGGAATGCACGATAAAATCAAGCGGGCCGTCTTCCTTGACCTGTGCATACAGTGCAGTCAGGTCGTCGTCACTGGTGGCGTCTGCCCATATAACCTGCCCCCCGGTTTCTTCGGCCAGACTGTTCAGCGTACCGAGGCGTCGGGCCACCGGCGCATTCGAAAGCACGAGAGACGCTCCTTCCCGGTGCGCGGCTTCCGCAATAGCCCATCCGATGCTCTGATCGTTCAGGGCGCCGAAGACAAGCCCCCTTTTTCCTTGCAACAACCCGTTTCCGGTCATCTTCCTGTGGATTATGCGTACTATATTACCGAGGCGTTTTTTGATCGCTTCCGGAATGCGCGGCGCATGCAGCGTATCCGGGATGCGCGCCTGAAATGTAAGAAATCCGGGGTTTTATTCGCTACTGTATCCGTTCTGATCGGTTTTTGCCGCTGTGTCATGCCGCATTTGATGTCCCGCTCTTTGCTCTTTGTCCGGAAAATGCGACCCCTCCGACGGGTTTCGCATGGATCGGTCCTTGCATGGAGCGTGTGTCTGGTATTCCTTGCGTCGGGATGCGCGGACCGGAACCCGACGCTGCCCCTGACGCCGGAGGAATCGGCCGCTGCCGATTCCATCGGCGCCTTGTTGGAGCGCATCGACGAGACGGCGCTGCGCTCTGCCTTTCAGAGCGTTTCGACCCGTGCGTACACGCAACGAACCCGCACCGGGCAATTTGACGAGGGCGGTGCGCTTCTCGCTTCCCGTGAACAGGAAGTACGGCACGATGCGGAAGGGCCGCGCACGATCTACTCGGAGTCTTCCGGAACGTTCGATTTCGGCTATCTGCGCCGTTTCGTTTCAGCGGACGATGACCTGGAGGAAGCCGGCTTCGCCGCATCCGATCTGGCAGAGTATATCATTCCGGAAGATCCGCCGTATGCCGTAGCCCGGAACCGGGAAGCCTGGCGGTACGAATTCGCCCCCGATTCCATGTTGTCCGACCGCCCTGTGCGGGTCATCAGGATTACTGCCCGTCCGGGTTTCGAAGTGTCCCGGTCCATCCGGCGCGTACGCCTGTATCTGGACCGGACATCGGATCGTCTCGTCGGCATATACATCGAGCGTGTGCATACTGCGTTGTGGTTCCGGGAGGAAAGCGCCTTTTTTCTGAGCACGGTTCGTCTCCCTTCCGGCACGTGGGCGCCGGACCATACCCGTTTCGAGACGCGCATCAAACTCCTGTTGCGTCCTGCGCAGCGTTTCCGGAGCAGTGCGGAGTATTACGATTTCGGGGAAATGGTTCAGGCGTCGAATCGCGACGACCCGGACCGTAGCGGCTGAATGTTCGGGAAAGGCCTGTCGGCGGGAAACAGACCGGGTGTGCAAGCCATGACCATCGTGGTTATTTTTTGCAATCCGCTTTAACCCTGTTCGACGAAAGGGTCCTTTCATTCTTCGATTCATGAATGCCCGGGAAAGACCGATGCGCCCCATGGTCACGTCTCTGCGAGAGATAACGGGCGGCCCTGCTCATGAGGCCCGCCGTCTGCTCGATACGCAGTACGCCGGCCGGCAAGGCTATATCGGGAAGGAAATCCGGGCGTACGATACCGTGACTTCCACGAACGATCTTGCTCTGGACTGGGCGACGGCGGGAGCGCCGAACGGGGCGGTCGTGTACGCGGAGCTCCAGACGAAAGGGCGGGGACGCATGGGGCGCGCGTGGTCGGCGCGCAGCGGTCTCAATCTGACCTTTTCCGTGATCCTGCGTCCGGTGCTGGCGCCTGATCGCTGGAACCTCATTACGATAGCTGCCTGCGTGGCGGCGTCGGAAGCCGTCGACAGCTTTACGGCGCCCGTATGCACGCAGATAAAATGGCCCAACGATATCCTGATCGACGAGCGGAAATGCTGCGGGATGTTACTTGAATCCGCCGGAGCGGGACAGGCTTCCCATGCATCCCGCGCGGTCATTCTCGGCATCGGCATAAACGTCAACGAGGACACGTTCCCGACCGATATCGAACCACAGGCTACATCGCTTTTGCTGGCCACCGGGCGCACGATTCACCGCGCTCATCTGCTCGCCGCCGTATTCGATCGCCTCGAACAAGCGCTTGACCGCCTCGAAGAAGATGCCGTCGCCGTGGGGAAGCGGTACATGCGCCGTATGTATAACCTGAATGCTCCGGCGGAACTCCGTTTTGCGCACGGAAGCGGTTCTGTGCAGGGCATTGTAGCAGGACTGGGGGAGACCGGCGGTCTTCTGCTCGCCACCGACGAGGGTATGCGGACCTTTCATGCCGGCGAAGTGACCACGGGATAGGATACTCCGATCAAAACCACTTCGCTCAGAGTATCCTGTATTAACCAGCGAAATCCATGTGGCTCACGTTCGACATAGGAAACAGCGCGATCAAGGGGGGCGCGTTCGAGGGAGACCTGCTGCGCCATGCGTTCTCACTGCCGCACGACCCTGCAGGGATGGAAGCCCGGCTGGACGCAGCTATAAGCCGGGTGCGTGATGCCGGACATAGCATAGACCGGGCCGGGATAGCGTCCGTCGTGCCGGATTCCGCCGCATGTCTGACCCGTCTCCTCAAGGATCGAGGCCACGCTACGGTACAAATTCGTTCTACGATGCGGCTGCCGTTCCAACTGGACTCCACCAGCCCGGATACCCTCGGAGTCGATCGTCTTGCCGCCGCTGCCGCCGCCTGGTTCGAATACGGAAAATCGTCGCAGGACGGCGATCCCCGTCACGTGATCGTCGTCGATGCGGGCAGCGCCGTTACCTGCGAGGTCGTGCGTCGGAGCGGCGTCTATGCCGGGGGCACGATCGGTCCCGGCCCGGAACTTGCCCTGAATGCATTGCACCGGGGCACGGCGCAACTTCCCGATGTGGCTCCGGAGTGGCCGCGCATTCTTGTCGGCCGGTCGACGGCGGAAGCCATGCAATCCGGAATCATGTACGGATTCGTGGAGGGCGTACGCGGCCTCCTCCGCCGAATTCGGGAAACACTGCAGGGGGAAGCGTTTGCAGTGGCTACCGGCGGATGGAGTTACCTGCTCGCAGAACAGGCGCCGGAAGTCGATCGGGCAGACGAATATCTGGTGCTGAGAGGCGTGCGCCTTCTCATGGCGCTGAATGATGAGGCGGAGACAGGGTAGCTATGCGCCGATATGCGCTCAGGCGCGCCGTACGAAGACAATCTTTATTTCCTTCGATGCGGCATTTTCCGTCGTCCCGTCCGGGTCGTACGTATATCCGTCCGGGTGGGTCCAGTGCAGCAACGGCTCCAGATCTTCCAGCGATTCACGCACAATGAAATTGACCAGTTTTCCCCTGAGCGGCGCCAGGCTTTCACCCGATTCCTGCCGCGATCCGTTCTTTTCGTCGTAGAACCTTACGCGCACGATCTGCTCATAGCTGTGGTCGTCTTCCCAGGCGGCAAGGTGTGAATCGGGCAGCATGTCCCATACGAACGCCCCGGCGATAGTCCGGTTGAGGGCGGGGCTGACGAAGGGGCGCCAGAAATCGGTCAGCGCACCGATATTCGGTACCTCCGACTCGATGGGCAGCCGGTGGTCGGGAACAAGGTCGTCCGGGCGCAACAGTCCGAAAAATCCGGAGAAAATGACGCCGTTTTCGAGCAGGCGGCGTTGCGCGCCCGTGGGCAATCCCGGGAAATCCATGGCTTCGTACATCACGCCCGGGCTGAAGCGCTCCAGCGCAGCCATGAGCGGCGCGTCGTAGATTTCCTGATTCAACTCGATGGCTTGTGCGAGCTCTTCTCCGTTGACCGCAAACAGTTTTTCGAGATCCCCCCCGGCTTCGATCGCTTCCTGTACGGCGCCGATGATCTTCCGGCGCTCGGGGTTCAATTCGTTGAAATAGTTGAACGTGTTCGGCGTGCGGTAGTCGAACATGTCCGGAACGAAAGGATTACCCCCCGGTTGCGATTTTTCTGAAGGGGGGAGAAGGATCGAAAAGTTCGGCATGAGACAGGAAGTGCTCCGGCGGGGTGCATCGTGCCGGAGACCCTAATACTATTGTTATTTTTCCTCCTCGGAAGAAGGCAAAGAGGCGCCGCGGGCGTCTCCAAGCAGTGCGTCTATTTCGTCCCGGATCCGGCGGGCCTCTTCCTCGGCGTCCTCGACGAGTCGATTTCCCGTGCGGCGGGCTTCGCTATCGCCTTCCGGGCTGGAGAAGTCCTCAACGGCCGATCCGATCCGATCCGCCAGTGTTTCCACTTGATAAACAAGGCGGCGGCGCAGCTTCCGCCCCTCTCCCGGCGCCAGCAGAAGCCCAACAGCAAAACCTGCGGATACACCGGCTATCAGGCCCCATACCCCTGCTCGAACGATATTACCCAGTGTGTAGTGCTTCATTCGATGTATGCTCAGGTCAAGCCCGCGTTTATCTTCCTTTCTTCTTGTGGCGATTCTTACGAAGACGCTTTTTTCTTTTGTGGGTAGCGATCTTGTGTCGCTTTCGTTTACGTCCGCATGGCATAATGACGATCTCCTGTCGTAAATACGGTAGTAGTGTTCAGCAGCTTGTTTACAGGGCTCCTGCGAGGTGAACAAGTATTTACACGGATCCGGGCGCAAAGTTTCAATCCGGACAACACATAACCTGCTCCATAACCGGCTCGGAATACGAAACATTCCGGTCAGCACCTGGGGGAAACATTTTCAGGACTCCTGCACGACACTTCACGAACGGGAAGCGGGAGAGGTGACCGCCCCATTTTTATTGAAAGCCTTTACGCCGTATCTTATCAAGTCGTTGCGAGTCATTGAATGCAGAGTGCATGTACACGGTTATAGAGAAATCCCTCTACAACGTTAAGGAGCGGGGCGATTTCCGGTATTTGGACGAAGGGCCCGTGACAGAGCGCCCTCCAATCGTTTTCCTGCATGGCATGTTGGGAAATCTGACGAACTGGACGGACGCCGTCCAGTCCGTAGCGGCTAACGGATATCGCGCCATCGTTCCCTTTCTGCCGGTCTACACCCTTCCTGTGGGGCAGACCAGCATGCAAGGCCTGGTGGAGTACGTGCATGCATTCCTCGACGCGATGGAGCTTGATTTCGTGACGCTTGCGGGCAACTCGCTCGGAGGCCAACTCGCCATCCTGTATACTTTCTCCCACCCCCAGCGTGCAAGTGCACTGATACTCACCGGCTCCTCGGGTTTGTACGAGGTGGAAATGGGTACGGGCAGCCCGCGCCGGTATGATCCGAACTTCGTCCGGGAACGGGCAGCCATCACTTTCTACGAAAAGGAACAGGTGACGGAAGATCTGGTGAACGAGATGCTGGAAGTCGTCGCAGATCGCGCCTGTGCGATCAGACTGATCAAGATGGCAAGGGCGTCGAAAAACGAGACCGTTCGTACCCGTCTTCATGAGATCCAGGTGCCGACGCTGCTCGTGTGGGGGGCGAATGACGCGATTACGCCGCCGGATGTGGCAAGGGAGTTCGAAGAACTCATCCCGGATACCGAGTTGCACTTCATCGACAAGTGCGGTCATGCCCCGATGCTCGAACATCCGGAGACGTTCAACCAAATCATGCTGCATTTTCTTCGGGAGCGCGTGAGCACTGCTACCCTGGCGGTATAAAGGGCCTGTTAGCACTATACAGGGATATGGCGCCCGGCCGCGCCGAAGATCCCGGTTGCCTTTCATGCGTACGTACAAGGACGTTCGTTATCCTTGCCCTGCAAGCCGAGGGATCATGAAACGATTATGCGCACCGGCGGCGCTTCTCGGCGCTTCTCTTTTTATTTCGGCGTGCGCCCCGTCCCTTGCCCCTCTGTACCGGGATTATGACAGGCCGTCTTCGGATACGCTTCTTGCGATTGCCGTTTCCGGAACAGTAGATCCACCGGGCGCGCCGTCCGGCATGACGCCGGATGAGGGCGCTGTCGCAAGCACCGTCCCCGAACGGATCGTCGCCGCGCTCAACGAAGCAGGATGGGATACGACGGCCACCGACCTGCCCCACGCCATTGCAACGAAGGAGCGTGTATTGCGCCAGTGGGGTCTGTACCGGATTACTGTGTATATGGAAGTAACTCCGCTGGGGCGCGATCATGTGCGCATCTACATACATCCGTTCCGGAAATACATCTTCGGCAGGGCAAGCAAGATTCAGTATCTGACCCGCCCGATTCGATCCCGGTTCATGCCGGAGCTCGACGAGGCATTCGCAAAGTACGGCCTGAAACCCGCCGGGACGCCGTTCGAACGGGACGATACGGTCTTGCGGTAACAGGCCCTAAGCGCCTGCGGCGTGAATCTTATTTCAAGGAATCTCCGTAAAACAGTCAGGTACCTTTTTCCATGATTGTGCGCCGCCATGAATAGCCTTGCAAGGCGCTTCGTTCCGTTTCTTATCCCGGCAGGCTTGCTGTTCGGCCTGTTTTTTCCCGCGTCCGGTCAGTCGCAACAGACTTCCTCCTTGTCGTCCCCGGACGCGCTGTTCGAAGCGCCGCTGGCCGACGGGCCCGTGTACATTGTTCCGATTCAGGGCCCTATCGACAATGTGCTCGCCCGGTACGTGGGGCGAGCCGCCGGCGATGCGGAAGCGGCGGGCGCATCGCTGATCATCTTTCACGTGGATACGTTCGGCGGGCTGGTGGACGCTGCCGACAAGATTCGCAAAACGATTCTGGACCTCGAGCCGACCACGGTAGCGTTTATCGACAAGAACGCGGCTTCCGCCGGTGCGCTCATATCCTATGCCAGCGACCGGATCGTGATGGTTCCGGGCGCTTCCATCGGGGCGGCCACGGTGGTGGAGGGCGGTTCGGGAGAGGCGGCGCCGGACAAGTACCAGAGTTACATGAGGGGGTTGATGCGGGCCACTGCGGAGGCCAATGGGCGCGATCCGCGCATTGCGGAAGCCATGGTGGATGAAGAACTGGAAGTCGAGGGGGTGTCCGAGGCCGGCAGCGTGTTGACGCTTTCTTCCGAGGAAGCGCTTCGGCTGGGTGTTGCGGACGCTATTCTTTCCGATATCGATGCGGTGGCGGAGCAAGCCGGTCTTGCCTCGACCGCTTCGGTGGCGCACCGTGCCTCGACCCTCGAACGGGCGCTGCGGTTTCTCAGTTCACCGGTTCTGCAGTCCCTCCTCATGCTGATGATGATGGGTGGGCTGTACTTCGAATTGCAAACGCCCGGCGTCGGGTTTCCCGGGGCTATCGCTGCTATCGGCGCCACCATGTTTTTTGCGCCGCATTACATGATCGGCCTTGTCCAGAGTTGGGAAATCGTGCTTTTCGGCATCGGAGTGCTGCTCCTGCTTGCCGAGATCTTCGTGATTCCGGGTTTTGGCGTGGCGGGCATCAGCGGGCTGGTGCTTGTGGCCGGTTCGCTTTTTGCGGCCCTGGTCGGTAATGTCGGGCTTTCGTTTCCGCCTTTTGCCGCGCTGGCGCCCGCGGTGGGTACGATGGCGGCCACACTGGTCCTGTTGATCGTTCTCATGTTTTCTCTCAGTAAATATCTTCCAAAATCGGAGCGGTTCGGCCAGTTGGTGCTGGCCCCGGAACTTGCCAGCGCCTCCGGCTACGTTTCGTCTGAAACCATGGAAGAGCTGGTTGGCCGGACGGGTGTCTCTCTGACCCCGTTGCGTCCCGCGGGCATGGCGGACATCGAGGGGGAACGCATCGATGTGGTGACGCGCGGGGAGTTTGTTTTGCCCGGAACCAGGGTGGAAATAATCCGGGTGCGCGGCAGCCGCGTGATCGTACGTGCGGCGCCTGCCGCCACATGACTTTTTTCCTCCAGCAATACCCCTGATTACCTGATGGAATTTTTTCTTCCCATAGCACTCATTCTGGTGGGTCTCGGTCTGATTGCCGTGGAAGTGTATCTCGTGCCCGGTTTCAATGTGGTGGGCATCTTCGGTTTCATTGTCATTCTTTTCGCTATCGGCTACACCTTCACGGAATCCGGGTTGCTGGGCGGAATCTATGTCATTGTGGGCACGGCGATAGCGGGGGGCGGCCTTTTTTACTGGATGTGGACCTCGGGAGCCTGGGATCGATTTGTACTGGGTACGACGATTACAGGAGAACGGCCCGGGGAAGACCGGGAAACGGAGCGCCGTGCAAAGTATCTCGGCAAGACCGGGGTTGCAGTAACGCCCTTGCGCCCTACCGGTGTAGCCCGCATCGACGGAGAACGCATCGAAGTGGCTACGGAAGGGGATTTTATTGCGGCCGGAAGCAACGTGCGCGTCGTGGCCATGGATCGCCGCCGGTTCTTTGTGCGGTTGGCGAATCTGGAAGAATCTGCTTCGTAGCCGCCCGCTTCAGGATACGCTGAACTTCGCGGTTATGGTAACGGGCCCTGATTTCTTCCCGCGTATCTCACATGCAAAGGGTCGAATCCCCGCTTGCGTTGCGGTATCTTGTTCTGTGCCGGGTGTCGTACTCTGATCTGTAATGAGGCCTGTCGTTCCGGTTGCGGCTTTTTTCCCCTGCACTGTATGCTTTTTTCCGATTCTTCCGGCCCGCCCGCTTCTTCCGGACA
The DNA here is from genome assembly GCA_009839485.1 of Bacteroidetes bacterium SB0662_bin_6. Lineage (NCBI taxonomy): Bacteria > Pseudomonadati > Bacteroidota > Bacteroidetes bacterium SB0662_bin_6. The sequence goes on along the minus strand of VXPQ01000038.1, from coordinate 59,402 downwards.
ACCCGTTTCCAACGGGGAGGCCGGCGAGGCTATTATGGGGGGGCTGAATGCTTCGCAACAGGAAGCGGTGCGGGCGGCCGAGGGGCCTGTGCTTGTCGTGGCCGGCCCGGGTTCCGGCAAGACCCGGATGCTCATGCACCGGATTGCGTATTTGCTTGCGACGGAACGCGCCAGACCCTGGCAGATTCTTGCGCTGACGTTCACGAATAAAGCGGCCCGCGAAATGCGCGACCGCATCGATCGGCTTGCGGGCGACGCTTCCCGCGATCTGTGGATGGGCACGTTTCATTCGATCTTTGCCCGTCTCATGCGTGTGGAAGGGGAGCGGATCGGTTATGCGCGGGATTTCAGCATTTATGACACGGATGATTCGGAGCGGATTCTGCGCCAGTTGATGGAGCGTTTTCGGATAGACGCGAAGCAGCATAGCCCCCGCAGCGTCCGGCATATCCTGTCCGGTGCGAAGAATCGAATGGTGTCCCCGGATCAATACGAGCGTTCCGCTTTCGGGCCCCTGCAGCAGGTAGCGGCGCAGCTTTACGGCCCCTACGAACAGGCGCTTCGCACCGCGAACGCCATGGATTTCGACGACTTGCTCCTGAAACCGATCCTCCTGTTTGAACAATGTGCGGATGTACTCGAAAAATACCGGGAGCGCTGGACATATCTGCACATCGACGAATATCAGGACACGAATCGTTCCCAGTATATGCTGGCGAAACTGCTTGCCGGGCGGCGCAGGAACATCTGCGTCGTGGGCGACGACTCCCAGAGCATCTACGCTTTTCGAGGCGCCGACATTGCAAACATTCTTTCTTTTCGGCGCGATTATCCGGAAGCCGTTACCGTACGGCTGGAACAGAATTACCGCTCTACGGGAAGCATCCTGCGACTGGCCGATTCCATTATCGAACACAATCGGGACCGCCTTGAAAAGAAGCTGTGGACAGAAAACGCCGACGGGGATCCTATTGTGCTCATGGAGGCGCTGTCGGAGCGGGATGAGGCGCAGAAAATCGAGCGGGCGATCCGGAGCCTGCAGGCCCGGTTCGGATACGGCTACGAGCATTTTTCGGTACTCTACCGGACCAATGCGCAAAGCCGCTCGATCGAGGATGCGCTGCGCCGCGGAGGCGTTCCGTACCGTATCGTAGGCGGGCTGTCTTTCTACCAGAGAAAGGAAGTGAAGGACATTCTTGCTTATCTGCGCCTTCTGGTCAATCCCGGAGACCTGGCGAGTTTGCGCCGCATCATCAATTATCCAACGCGAGGCATCGGGGACAGAACGCTCGGACGGCTCATGGCTTTTGCGGAAGAGCATCAAGGGACGGTCTGGGAGGCGATCGAGCAGGCTGAGTCGGTGGGGCTCGGGCCGCAGGCCGGGCGCGCCGTCGTGGCGTTTCGGGAGATGATGCGCAGGCACATGGAAGAGGTCGAACAGGGCCTGCCGGCGGAGGATATTGCGCGTTCCGTCGTGCAGGAAACAGGCATAGTCAAAAACCTTAGCCAGGACCAGACGCCTGAGAATCTCATGCGGTGGGAAAATGTGCAGGAATTGATCGGGGCTATCGCGGAGTATACTGCGGAAAGCCCCGGGGAGCATACGCTCAGTACATTCCTGCAGGAGGCGGCGCTCCGGACGGATCTCGACGAGATGGACAGCGAGTCGCGCGTAACGCTTATGACGCTGCATTCCTCCAAGGGACTCGAATTTCCCGTAGTGTTCGTTACCGGTCTGGAGGAAGGGCTCTTTCCTGTATCCATGGCCATCGGGGAGGTTGCCGCCGTGGAGGAGGAGCGCCGGCTTTTCTATGTAGGCGTTACGCGCGCGGCGGAACGGTTACACCTTTCTTATGCCCGGACCCGCTTTCGCTTCGGCAGTTCGGCGCCGACGGTACGCAGCCGCTTCCTGGACGAGATCGATGGCAGCGTCGTGCGCACCGAAGCCGGGGAAGCTGTCCGGCAGGAGGCGGGGCGCTTTCTTCCGGATCCTGAAGTGGTTTCCGGCTTCTCCGGAGGTCCGTCGTACGACCGGATGGCGCCGCATTATTACCGGCAGAACCTGGCCGCGCCCGCCCGCAAGGAAAGCGGTCGTACGGTGGTCTACGATCAGGGGGAGGGCGCCATTATCCCGGGGTGCTGTGTGAATCATCCCCATTTCGGCGAAGGAGAGGTGCTTTCCGTGGAAGGCCGCGGCGAGAAAGCAAGGGCTGTTATTGCCTTTCGGGAAGCGGGCCGGAAAAAGGTCATGCTGAAATTCGCTGAATTGCGTCTCGTGGAACATTGATTTCCTGCATTAACCCCCTTTGGTATGAAGAATTTTCACGTTTTTCGGCATACGCTGCTTCTGTTTCCGGCTCTCGCATGGCTTGTCGGGTGTTCTTCCCAGGATGAGCGTACCCGCGTGCTGGTGTATTCGCCGCACGGCAAGGAAATGCTCGGAGCCTATGAGCAGTTGTTCGAGGCCCGCTATCCTGATGTGGATATCGCATGGATAGACATGGGAGGGCAGGATGCGTACGACCGGATCCGGACCGAACGGCAGAATCCGCAGGCAAGCGTCTGGTGGGGCGGCGCCGGGATGGCGTTCGACCGGGCGGCCCGGGAGGGCCTGCTCGATCCGTATACGCCATCCTGGGCCGCGGAAGCGCCTCCGCACGCGTCCGGGGCCGGAGACACATGGTACGGCACCTTTCTGACCCCTGAAGTGATTACGTACAATACCCGTTCTCTTGCACTGACGGGCGAAGCGCCTCCGCAGGACTGGGATGAAATGCTTGAGGAGCAATGGCACGACCGGGTGATCATCCGGTATCCGCTGGCTTCCAGCACCATGCGGACCATTTGGGGAGCGATGATTCTCCGGCAGCCTACCGTAGAGGAAGGGTATGCATGGCTGGCCCGTCTGGACCGCAACGTGGAGACCTATACCGCCGACCCGACACAGCTTTATCTCAAACTGGCCCGCGAGGAAGGCGATGTAACGCTGTGGAATATGCCGGATACGTATATCCAGGCGCAGGACAACGGGTATCCTTTCGACTATGTGGTGCCTTCTTCCGGAACGCCGGTCCTTACGGACGGCATTGCGCTTGTGGCGGGGGGGCCGAACCCGGAGATTGCGCGGACTTTCTATGAGTTCGTCACGTCCGATAGCGCCCTGGTCGATCAGGCGCACCGGTTTTATCGCATCCCGGTCCGGAATACCATCCCGGATGCGGATCTTCCGGAATGGATGACCGGGGTGGATATCCAACCCATGGAGATCGATTGGGAACGTCTTGCCGGGGAAGGCCCTGAATGGATGCAGTACTGGGACGAGAACATCAAGGGGCGCGGCGCTGCGTATCTTGCGGACCGCGGCATGGAGTAAAGGGTGCTCTCACTTCGCGGACTCAGGGCCTGTTACCACTATGCAGCAGCACTCTGCGGGGCCTAATCAGAGTATCCGGAAAGGGCCGGTGAGGGACTGGGCCGGCTTATGTCAGTCGGCGGTGCGCGCCGCGCCGTTTTTTCCCATGCCGAGACGCTCCGCCAGTTCTTCGAACGTGTCAATCACGATGTGTGCGCCGGCCTCTTCGAGTTCGCCGGCGGAGAACGATGTGGTTATTCCCGCTACATGACACCCGGCCCGGTACGCCGAGCGCACTCCGTTCACCGAGTCCTCGATAACGAAGCACATCTCCGGCGCCAGACCGAGACGTTTTGCGGTCTCCTGATACGGTTCGGGATCGGGTTTGTGGCGGTGTATATCCTCCGCCGTGACGACGACCTCGAAAAAGCGATCCAGATCGAACCGGTCGAAGGCGAAGCGCTGGTATCTGCTTGTTGCGGAAGTCGTCAACGCAAGGCGCATTTGCGATTTCGCCAGGCGTATAAAATCCAGTACGCCCGGAATGGGGCGCATATCGGGCATGAGACTCAGGAAGGTTTCTTCCTTCGATACGGTGAGCGTGTCCACATCGTGCTCGTCCGATCCGAACTCGGACACGACCCGTTCGAACAGTTTGCGCTCAGGGATGCCCTTGAAGGAGGGATAGGCTTCGGCCGGGACGGGCAAATCGTGCAGGCCGAAAATGATCCGGTGCGACCGGTCGTGTATCGGCTCGGAGTCGATGACCACGCCGTCCATATCGAATACGATCGCTGCGAAAGGCGGCGCGGGCGAAAGGTCCGGGTTCATACGTCTTCGGCAAGGGGCGTCGGATCAGGTGCCTACGACCGTCCGAAGACAAAATACAACACACAGCCCAGCACCGGGAAGAAAATGATAACGAGGGCCCATCCCACCTTGTTGCCGACGGATTTTGAACTGCCGATCAATTCGACCAGCGCGATGATGTTGAGGATGACGATGATGACCCCGAAACACGTCAGTGATCCGAAATTACCGGCGCGTTCGAATAGATTCGGGCCGCATCCGGCAAGGAAAAGGGTTGCGGCGAGCGCAAGCGGTGCAGAGGCTGCAAGCGGGATCGGGCGGCGCGCGGGGTTATGCATGGCGTGGGGAAATAGGAATTTCAAGGGAGTGTTTCGGCAAAAAAGCTTTCCGGGTAACAGGGCGCTATGCGGGTTTTTGCCCGGATAAAAAGCCGGCCTTACGCTTGTGCTACGGGAACGCATGCGGTCCGGTTACGTTTTTGCGAGAAAATCTTCGGCCGGTATTTCCTGTTTTTCGCTGTCGAAGGCTCGATCCTTTTCCTTTTTCCGCCTGACCATGCGCATCGGTTCTCTCGAATTCGGCAGGTATCCCCTGTTTCTTGCGCCTATGGAGGATGTGAGCGATCCGCCGTTTCGCATCCTGTGCAAGCGGTACGGGGCGGATTTGCTCTACACCGAGTTTATCTCCAGCGGGGGATTGGTCTACGACGCCAGGGATTCCCTGCAAAAGCTGGATATCTATGAAGAGGAGCGACCGGTCGGCATACAGTTGTTCGGCGGCGATGTCGAACAGGTGCGGGAAGCGGTATCTGTCGTGGACCGGTCCAATCCGGACCTGATCGATATCAATTTCGGATGCCCGGTGCGCAAGGTGGTATGCAAGGACGGCGGGGCCGGGATTCTGCGCAATCTGCCAAAAATGCTGCAGATCACCGAGGCGGTGATCGAGGGCGCCACGCGGCCTGTGACGGTCAAGACGCGCCTGGGCTGGAATGACGACTCTATCCGGATCATAGAAGTGGCGCGCATGCTGGAGGAAGCCGGTATTGCTGCACTGGCGGTGCATGCCCGTACGCGCAGTCAGATGTACCGGGGCGAAGCCCGCTGGGAGTGGCTGCGCCGTATCCGGGAGGAGGGTGTCCGGGACATTCCGCTCATCGGAAACGGAGACGCCACCGATCCGGTCAGAATACGGGATATGTTCGCCGAGACGGGGGTGGATGCCGTGATGATCGGGCGCGGCGCGATCGGCAACCCATGGATTTTCCGGGAAACGAAGTCCTGGCTGGAAACGGGCGAGAAGATGGATCCGCCCACATGGGAGGAGCGTCTCGCCGTGGTAGCCGAGCATCTTGCGTTGAAATGCGAATGGCTGGGCGAGAGGAAGGGAGTGCTTGAGATGCGGCGGCATTACGGAGGCTATTTCAAGGGATTCCGGAATGCAGGCGCGCTGCGTACGGCACTTATGGAGCAGAACACCATGGAGGACACGCTCGAAACGCTTCTGAATTTCGAAGAGCGCACGCCGTATGTCCGGGTGCCTGTCCGGTCCCTTGCGTCACGCAGGAAGGTCCCCGTTCGTTCCGTCCTGCCCCGGACGGTTCGGGGCGTTTCCGTCGAGTCTCTTTCCGGCGCGCCGGCGCGCTCGAGCGCGGGATCGACTCAGTAGCAGGCTGTCCAGGGCATAGATGGAGCCTCCTCCGGCCACGAACAATATCAGGGTTGTGAACGGCTCCCAGATCACCAGCCCGCCCGCGGTGCCGAGCACGCCCCCGAGATATTTGATGTATCGGAGTTGTTCGTTGGAAGCGTTCAGAATGAGCGCCTCCAGTTTGTCTTCATTGTACTTCTGCATGTTCGACACGACGATGCCGTAGACGTCGAGCCGTTCAATAAACCCGAGTACAATGCGCGCAGACCAGTTCTCGATGTCTTCGGCACGGGCCTCGATTTTGTCCGGCAGTTGATCAAGTACGGGGTCCAGTTCGTCCAGGATCGTATCCATCGAGGCAGGAATTTCCTTGACTATTTCTTCCAGCCGCCGCCGGAAATCGTCCTGATTCCAGAAACGCCAGCTGCGCAGCGCAAGGCCCGCCACGCCTCTGCCGGCCAGGAGCCGGAGTTTGTCTTCCATGAAGGTTACGATCTGATCGCGTACTTCCGGTGAGGAGAGCGCCTCGTTGACGTAGCGGGATACAAATGTCTTCAGTTCGTGCCGGAACTCAGGGTCCTCGACGATGTTGCGCGTGACCAGGAAGGCCGTTTCCCGGTATTTCCGGAGGAGTCCCGACGCCTCGATCTTTTCCTTGATAATTTCTTCGTTGATGAGTTCTTCGGAGACGGTCTTCGCCAGCCGGTATATCACGCGTTCCCGTTGCGCAGGAATGAGACCTTGTCCCAGCAGGGGGCGCCTCCGCCTCGGGTGGAACAGCATGGTGATGGCCAGCCAGTTCGTGAGGTACCCGATCAACCCGCTCACGGAGATGATGCGGAGGAGGTTTTCGAAGCGGTACGTTATGCCGAAGTACGTGCGGTCGCCAACCGGCACATCCCACCAGAAACTGAAGACGAACGCAGCGAGGAGCAACGGCGGTACGCTGCGCAGCAGAAGCAGTACAAGCGACAGCATACGGCCTCGTTCCTGGCGTGCGGGTTCGAATTCCGTGCGATCTGGCGCAGGAAGAGCGGGCAGGTGGCGCCGGATGTATTCAATCAGCATCGGATAAGTACGAAGACTCTGGTGTGGTGTGGCGCCAAAAATAAAAACGGCGGCGTCGGCGCGTGAGAACAGGAAGAGGAGAATCTTGTCTTCCGGGTGTGCCTTCCGCTAAAAAACGTCCACAATGTCCATGTGCCGCAAATACTTGCGAGGATTCTCCTGCAGGTCTTTCAGCAGGGCGTCGAGCGCCCCGAGCGTGGAGCCCATCTGGATGTACAAGGTCGGATCGTTCAGCAGCCGGGCTATTGTGCCGTCGCCGTTATTGATTTTATCCAGAATCTCGTCCAGGTTGTGCGTGGTGCCTTCGAGCGTTTCCAGAGAATTTTCGAGATACATCGCTATATGGTCGAGGCGTTGCAGCGTCTGAGCCAGTGTGTCCGCACTGGCGCCCGAGATTCTGGAAAGGTCCTCTGAAACGGTCTCGACGTTGCTGATGATCTCTCTTACGGATTCCTGTTCCTCGCGCAGCGTGCGGGCCAGGGCATCCGTGACTTCTCGCAAAGCCCGGAGCGTCGGACGGATATCGGCGCCGGTTTCCCCGATCAGGAGGCCGGTATCTTCAAGGAGGAGGTTTGCGTTCGCCAGGGCTTCCTCGACATTTTCGGTAAGGCGGACACTTCGTTCCGTCACCGCTTCAAAGGCATCCGGCGCACTGATACCCTCGATGTATCCGCCGTCGGCTATCGGCGGGTTGCCCGGAGGGCCGGGGAAAATAACCACATAATTATTACCCAAGGCGGAAATGCCGCCAATTTCGGCATGGGATCCCTCCGGGATATGGATACTGTCATCGAGGTGCAACCGGACGCGCACCCGATTATCCGTGTCCAGCCGGACATTTCCCACCGTGCCCACATTGACCCCATTGATGCGTACGGAGCTGCTTCCTGAAAGCTCACCGGCCGATTCGAAATGGGTGTAGAGTACGTACGTGCTGCGGAAAAGCGGCACATCCTGCAGGAAACGGATGCCCAGTGCAAAAACAACCACCGCAGCGGCGAGGCTCAGACCGACGATCAGTTCTTTGGAGTACTTCACAGGGATGGACATTCGTTAGGGATGCAGGGATACTTCCGATGCGGAAGTCTGTTCTCCGATCACGTATTCGTTGGCCCGGACGAAATCAAGCAGAGATTCGTGATCGCTTCGGTGGATATCGTCTACAGTTCCGGTCCAGGCGATCCGGGCCTGATGGATAAAGGCGACCCGGTCAGCAATGGCAAGTACCGAATGCATGTCGTGCGTTATCACGATACTGGTTACGCGCAACTTCTCATTCAGTGACAGAATGAGCTCATCGATACGGTTGGACGTTGCAGGGTCGAGGCCGCTCGTCGGCTCGTCGTATATGATGTATTTGGGTTCCAGTGCAATGGCCCGGGCCAGTGCTACGCGCTTCTGCATGCCTCCCGACAGTTCGGACGGCATTTTTTTATCGATATCGGGCAATTGCACCATGTCGAGGCACTCTTCGACGCGGCTCCGGATAGCCTCATCGGATTTTCCTGTGAAGGTGCGCAGCGGAAAAGCAATGTTCTCGAAAGCGGACATCGAATCAAACAGCGCTCCACCCTGAAACAGCACACCGAACTTGCGTCGGATACGCCGCAACTCCTTGTAGGACACCTCATGGATATTGGCGCCGTCCACAAGCACGCGCCCCTCGTCGGGTGTGAGCAGGCCCACCGCATGTTTGATGAGTACGCTTTTACCGGAACCCGACCGGCCGATGACCGCCAGCGTTTCTCCCTCGGGAATGTCGAGGGAAACGTCGCGAAGCACGACGGTATTGTTGAACTGCTTGGTGATATGTTCGAGCCGGATCATGGCGCGTGAAAGCCTTTACAGCAGCGTGACGGCGAGGACCAGGTCTGCAATGAGAATAAAAACGCAACTCATCACGGCCGCCTGCGTGGTGCTTTTGCCGACGCCCTCGGCGCCGCCGGCCGTAAAATACCCCATATAACAGGATACGGAGGTAATGATAAATCCGAAAACGAATGCCTTGCTCAAGCCGAAGTACGGATCGAATGGACGAAAGAAGTCCCGGGCGCCCTGTACGAATTCCTGCGTGGTCAGATAACCGCCGAGGTTGGCTACGGCGATACCGCCTCCGATGCCGATGGCGCAGGCCGCCACGTAGAGCATCGGAAACATGATGATGCCCGCGAGGATCCGGGGCGCGATGAGGTAGCTTATTGAGTTGAGACCCATTGCCTCGAGGGCGTCGATCTGCTCCGTGACGCGCATGGTCCCCAGTTCGGCGGCAATGCGCGCGCCGACGCGCCCTGCCAGGATGAATCCCGTGACTACAGGCCCGAGCTCCAGAATCATGGAGGGCGCCACGACCGATCCGATGACGGTGGCGGGCAGGAAGACCGAAACGAGCTGGTAAGACACCTGTACCGTGGTCACGGCGCCGGAAAAAGCGGCGGCCAGCGCAACGATGGGGATGGATTCCACGCCGATGCGCATCATCTGGTCGAAGATGTTCTTGCGGTACGTGCGAAAATCGTCCGGCGATACAAACGCCTGGAAGATCAATAGCGAATATCTCCCCAGGATGGTGAAGGGACGCAGAAACCAGGTAAGCGTGTACGTCATCGTGCGCGGCGGAAATCGAACGAAGAAGGTGGCGGTAGCGGTACGGGGAGTAATGGGTAGTGATGCCGCTGCGCACGGCATGTCGCGTGGCGTTTTCGAACGGGAATCTGCCTTTGCGACTGTCTTCGGCAACCAAATCCTTATGAAAATAACGCCCGAATGGTTCCTTGTCTCCCGGATCGATCTTTCCCGGCAGCGGGCGGTTTCAATCAGACTATCCGCCTAATCCGCTTGTGATACAATAATTCCGCTCCTGCCCCGTTCTTGCAAAGGAAATTGGTTCTCTGTAAGGATTGCGCGGCTGGAACAGGATAGTTTTTCTGCATCCCGTCCGTTCCGTCATTCCGAATGCATCGTACGGATGAGGCCCTTGCGGTCGCATACATTGAAGAAGACGATCAGGAGGCGTTCCGCCAGTTGGTGGAACGGCATAAGGAGCGCATATTCGGCTATGTGATGGGTATGGTACGTGATCGGGACGTAGCGAACGACCTGTTTCAGGAAACCTTCTTTCGCGCGATCCGCGCGATGAAGAAGGAACGCGGATCGTACGCGTCGCAGGGCAAATGGCTGGCCTGGGTGATGCGCATTGCCCGCAATGCGGTCTTCGACCATATGCGCGAGCGGAAAAAATGGACCGATGTGGAAACGAACGATGCGCAGGACGGCTCCTTTTGGGACCGGTTGCCGGGTACACCGGCGCCTGCTGACGAGCAGGTGGACCTGCGCCACCGGATTGACATTATGGAGCAATGCATCGAACGGTTGCCGGGCGAGCAGCGCGAGGTACTGCTGCTGCGTCACGAAACCGGTATGACGTTCCGGGAGATTGCGGAGCTTACGAATGTATCCATAAATACAGCACTGGGGCGGATGCGTTATGCGCTTCTCAACCTGCAAAAGATGATACGGATAGAACTCGGCGAGGAGGCCGACGGAATACGAACCACCTGATACAACGAACCGGTATGGACAAGAAAGACGCCTGGCTTCTCGAACTGTACGAGGGTTCGGGGAAGCCCTCGGATCCCGGCTCCGGGAATACGGAAGAGGCCGCTTCCCTGCGCGAAATGAAGGACTGGCTGGATGCGCGATCCGCGATCCGGTCCGCACGGCCCGATCCGGAGGCCGTAGAGGCTGTACTGCAAGCGGCAGCACAGTCTGCCCAGCCCGCTGGCGCCCGACAAAATCGCCCTGCCCTGTCCCGTAAACGAGTGGTGTGGCGGTTGCCGAGACGTATTGCAGGCGGAGCCATCGCCGCGATGCTGGCGGTGGTCGCGATTGTCGGATTGTTTCGGGCGGATGTATTTGCTCCGGCTCTGACCGATTCCGAACCGGTAGCGCTCCGTCCCGATGCATCCGTATCTACGGAAGCAGTCCCCGCCGAAGCTTCTCCCGAAACGCTTTCTCCAGCCGGAGAGGCTGAGGATCGTGGGGCGGATGTACAGCCCGGGAATGCGGGGCTCGCTGCGGCCCCTTCTCCTGATCTTCCGGCTTCTGCCGGCGCCCCGCCCTCGGAAACAGCAGTGGAAGCTCCCTCTCCAACGGTTCTTGCGGGCGCATCGTCCGCTGATGCTGCCGGACCGCTGCAATCGGCTGCTGCTGCGTCCGAACAGGCCGAGGACGGCACGCTGGCCCAGCCGGGATTCATTTTGGTGGAAATACCGGCCTGGGACGACCAGAGCGATGTCATATCCCTGCAACAGCGCATCCGGAGTATCGGCGATGGGGTGGCCACGGGCTGGGAAACGCCCGCGGTGCCTCTTGAGATGCTCCCTGCCGGATCGGGGAATACCGGGTTGACGCCCGCCTCGGAACGCCGCTGACGATGTGCGTCGGAACTATGCTATTCATTACTGGAAACTGGAGGTAACGCACCCTGCTCAACCAATACCGTAAAGCCATGACCTCTCTTTCCCTGTACTTCAAAGGCTGGTTGCTTGCCCTGCCGATCCTGATTCTTGCTGCCGGAACGGCGGCGGCGCAGCAACCGGATTCGCTTCGAGGCGATGACCCGACGCTTCGTTCCTTTAACATCCAGGATGGCGTGGTGTCCATAAATGGGCGGCAAATTCCACCCGAAAAACTGCCGGAAGACTTCCCGCCGAAAGGCGCTTCCGTGAATTATACTATGTCTTCTTCTGACGAGAACCTGATTATTCAACTGCAAGACGGGCGGCGGTATACTCTGGAAGGGGACAGTCTGTGGTTGAAAACCCACATGGGCGATTTCGAATGCATTTTGCTGGATGGGGCTTGTGCAGACATGGAAGCGGACGCCACTTTGTTTATCGTTACCGCACCGCCCGAAGCCATTCTGGCGCGGAAGGCCGACGACCTGCGCGAACAAGCGAGGCGTCTCCAGGACCTGCAACATCGTTTTGATGAATCGCAGACGAACGAATTGCAGCAAATGCTGGAGGAAATGACGATGCACGCGGCGGAAGCGGCCCGTACGGCGAGCGAGTTTCCGCATATTCAGATGCAGCACTATCTCTCGGACATACAGGACAACGACAGGGGGCTTTTCGACCGGTTGATGAGCGAGCGGCGCATGGAGCATGAGACGGTGAACATGGCTCGCAAGCTCGCTGCGATGGAGGAGGGGAAGGCGCGCCGGGACAGCATAGCGGTATTGCGGGAACGACTGACCGAGATTTTCGAACTCAAGCAGGAGAACCGCCGCCGCGAGGTGGAGCAACTCGAGGAGAAACTGCAGGAGTTGCAAAAGGCGGTTTCCGAGCGCGAGCGCCTCGGCGATCAGATCGTGGACCGTCGCCTGCAGGAGTTGCTGGGCAACGATACCCTGGACTGGTAACGTAGCTTTTTTGAAAGGCCGGGGGGAGCCGCAAGGCCTCCCCCTATGCTTTTTCGACAGTTTTTTGTATATTTATAGATAGTGTGGGGTTTTGCGCTGCGATTTGCTTTTCTGCCTATCCACCACCCACCCTTTTCGCCGGCGCAAGATGCAGAGGAGGCGATCCTGTTAGACCGTTTCCGTAACCATGATGCATCGTTTGCGTTCGGGCTTTTTTTTGCGCAACGGATTTCCCGTAGGGGGAATGGTCCGGTTTTGCGCCATAATCGTTCTTGCCGCTTCTGCGGTGGGGGCGGCTTCTCATGCAAGCGGGGCTGCCGGCGCCCCGCTTGCTTCCTCAAACGCGATTGCGCTTCGCGCCGTCCCGCAGGTGGAGCGTGTTTCGCTGACCGAGCGATCCGACGGCGAGGGCTACGTTATTCGATTTCATACGGATGGCCCGGTAGCTGCCTATAGCGAGCCACGCATGCTTGCCGACGGGCAACTGGAGGTGATTCTTTTCAATACGCGGCTTTCCTCCGATCACATGAGGGATGATGCCGCAGGGCCCGTCCTCCGGTATTCCGGGGAGGAAGAGGAAGGCCATCTGTTTTTCCGGTTTACATTGGATGCCGGACAGCCTGTGGATGCCTCGACCTACCGCGACGGAGGCTCCAACGATATTCTTGTAGGACTTGCGTATGCATCCGGGCGGATTGCTTCGCGCCGTGAAGCGGACAGGGAAGTCCGGCAGATTCCCGTTCGGTCGGTATCGCTGCTGGCCACGCCTTCCACCAATCAGTTGCCCGCTATCGGAGGAGGAACGACCGGCCTGACGCGAGAAGCGGTATTACCGTCAAGCGAACCGGCTCCGGCGGGCGGGCATTGGCTTCTGGACACCGTGGTGATCGATGCTGGGCATGGCGGCAAGGACCCGGGGGCGGAAGGACACGGCCTCCGCGAAAAAGACATCGCCCTTGCCGTTTCGCTGAAACTCGGAGCGTACCTCGAGGAGCGTCTTGGCGTGAATGTCGAGTATACGCGTCAGGACGACCGCTTTATCGAACTCAAGGATCGGGGGCGGATCGCCAACGAGCGGGGGGGCAAGCTTTTCATTTCGATCCATGCGAATTCGGCGGGCAATAAGGCGGCGAGCGGCGCCGAAACCTTTTTCATCGGCCTGCACAAGACCGATGCTGCCCGCAATACGATGGAGCGGGAGAACGAGGTGGTGAAGATGGAGAGTTCCCAGCAGGAATACGAGGACATGACCGAGGAAGCCCTCATTCGCATGGCGCTTACGCAAAGTGCATACATGCAACAGAGCCAGGAACTCGCCGTGCTGATCCAGGATCAGTTCGAGAAACGGGTGAAGCGCAAGAACCGGGGCGTCAAGCAGGCCGGTTTCTATGTGCTCTGGGGCGCTTCCATGCCCGCCGTGCTGGTCGAATTGGGATTTATCAGCAATAGGTCCGAAGCGGCGTTTCTGGCAAGCGAACGCGGGCAGGATTATCTGGCAAGTGCTATCTTCAGGGCGGTTCGCGCGTACAAGGAGCAGTATGACAGGGGTCTCGGTCCGCAGGTGAGCCTTCCCTAATGCGCCCGGACGGAAGAATTTCCATTCGGCCGTGCAGTTCGTTTTCCGTTTTTCAATTTTCTTTCGAATGCATTTTTCCGCCGAAACGTCTGTACAGTCCTTGCATGATGCGATTCGCACCGTGCCGGATTTTCCTCAACCGGGGATTGCATTCAAGGATGTCACGCCGATTTTGCTGGACCCCGTCCTGTTTCGAGAGGCTGTCGAGGCGCTCGCAGAGCCTTTTCGGGATGCCGGCGTCACAAAGGTAGCGGGGATCGAAGCCCGCGGCTTCCTGTTTGGATTATCTCTGGCCGAGGAACTCGATGCAGGGTTTGTCCCCATTCGAAAACAGGGCAAACTGCCCTGGCGGACGTACCGAATGGAATACGATCTGGAGTATGGCACGGATTGTGTCGAGATGCACATGGACGCCATTTCGGAGGGAGACCGAATTCTTATCCATGACGATGTAATCGCTACGGGCGGCACGGCGGCGGCGACGGCGAAACTGATCCGGGAGGCCGGCGGCGAGCTTGCCGGATTTTCATTCCTTGTCGAGCTGGATTACCTCTCAGGCCGGGAGCGCCTCGAAAGCGATGCGGTGATCGGATCTGTGCTCCGGTTCAACGCGTAGGGCCCGGCGGGCAGACAACCCCGAAATCAGGGCTAACGGACCGCGATACAGGAGATTTCCACCCGGGCGCCCCTCGGAAGTGCGGCAACTTCCACTGCTTCCCGGGCAGGGGGGCGTTCCGAAAAATACCGGGCGTATACATCGTTTACGATTCCATAGTCGTTGATGTCCGCCAGGAACACCGTGCACCGAACGACATTTCTGTAATCCATTTGTGCGGCTTTGAGCACGGCGCCGAGGTTTTGCAGTACGCGTTCCGTTTCGGCCTCTGCACCGCCGGACACCATGCTCCCCGTTTCGGGATCGATTCCCAGCTGTCCGGAGCAATAGAGGGTGTTTCCGGCGAGAATGCCCTGATTGTAAGGGCCTATGGCTGCCGGAGCCAGCGGCGTCTTGACGGCGCGACGGGATGTCGATTGGTCGGAGTTGTGGTGGGTCATGGAGCCGCTGCTGTTAAAAAATGAGGAGTATCCCTAACTTTCGTAATTGTATCGGTTTTCACAAGCGAATATTTGTCAAAGACCATGGACCTGGGTATCGAAGGACGGATCGCATTTATAGCCGGCGCCAGCAGCGGGCTGGGGCGTGCCGTGGCTGTCGCGCTTGCCGGAGAAGGGGCTCGCGTAGCGATCTGTTCCCGGAATAAGGGGCGTATTGCAGCGGCTGCCGACCGTGTGGCGCAGGAAGCCGGCGTCGATCGGGAACGTATTCTTCCGCTTGCGTGTGACGTGACGAAAGAACGTGATGTGGACGATGCGATCGAGCGGACTTGCGCGCATTTCGGCGGGCTGCATATCCTGGTGACGAACGCCGGCGGGCCGCCCCCGGGCTATATCGACGATTTGTCCCTCGAAACGTGGCGTGCGGCGATTGAGTTGAATCTGGTAAGCACTATCCAGTTGTGCCGGGCGGCGCTGCCGCATTTGCGGGCGGCTGCGGCGGCCGATGATCCGCATGCCAGCATTCTGATGATCACGTCGATTTCAGCCAAACGCCCAATTCCCAGCCTGTACCTTTCGAATGCGACCCGCGCCGGGGTACAAGGCTTTGCAAAGACCCTTTCGGAGGAATTGGGTCCGGCGGGTATTACGGTCAATACCATTTTGCCGGGGTATACGCGTACGGAACGGTTGAAGGAACTGGCGGCGCACCTTGCCTCGACATCAGGGACTCCTGTCGAAGAGATCGAGGCCGGATGGGCCGAAAACAATGCCCTGCGGCGCATTGCGGAACCGGAGGAGTTTGCGGCGGCAGCGGCTTTTCTGGTAAGCAAGCGGGCCGCGTACATAACCGGCACAGGGTTTCCCGTGGACGGCGGGTGGTCGAAGCACGTATTGTAGCAGCATAGGACAAACCATGAACAGGAAGGGACGGGTACTGGTGGCCATGAGCGGCGGCGTGGATTCGTCGGTTGCGGCGGTCATGCTGCACGAGCAGGGATACGAGGTGGTCGGCGTCACCATGAAGACATGGGATTACGCGCGCAGCGGCGGGCGTACCGGAAAGCATGGGGGCAAGGAAGTAGGGTGTTGCACGCTCGAATCCATGAACGATGCACGCTCCGTCGCCGTGAAGTATGGCTTTGCGCATTTTATCGTAGACATCCGCGAGGAATTCGGCGATTGGGTGATCGAGCGGTTCACCGGCGAATATCTCGCCGGTCGCACGCCCAATCCGTGTGTATTGTGCAATACGCATATAAAGTGGGCGGCGCTGATGCGCCGGGCAGACCAGCTGGACTGCGACTACATTGCTACGGGGCATTACGCCCGGCTCCGGCGCGAAGAAGCCACGGGCCGGATCGTACTGATGAAGGGCCGCGATGCCCGCAAGGATCAGAGTTATGCCTTGTGGGGGGTGTCCCAGGAGCATCTGGCCCGCACCATGCTGCCCCTGGGCGTATTCGAGAAGCCGGCCATCCGGGAGATGGCTGCTGCGTACGGGCTGGACCGCGTGGCGGATAAGCCCGATTCCTACGAGATATGTTTTATCCCGGACAATGATTACCGGCGGTTCCTGAAAGACCGCGTAGAGGGGTTGGCGGAGGACGTGTCGGGAGGGTTGTTCGTCACCTCGGACGGGACTGTCGTCGGGAGGCATGAGGGGTATCCGTTTTACACGGTCGGACAGCGCCGGGGTCTTGGCGTGGCGCTCGGGTATCCGGCGTATGTGATCGATATCGACGCCGAAACGAATACCATTGTCCTGGGTGCGCGCGACGAGTTATTCCGCGGTGCGCTCACGGCCCGGCAGATCAATCTCGTGAAGTACGAACATCTTGACGACGAACTGCCGGTGGACGTGAAGATTCGTTACAACGATCCGGGGGTGCCCGGCATGGTCCGGCAGGAAGGGCCGGATGAACTCCACGTGGCTTTTGCCGCGCCGCGTCAGGCTATTACGCGCGGGCAGTCCGTGGTGCTGTACGAGGGCGACGATGTGGTGGGCGGCGGATGGATAGAGCAGGTGGGCGAGTCAGTCCAACCTGATGCTTCTCTGGAGTTTCAAAAATAGAGGCCCCAGATATCCTCGCTGAAATCGTCGAGGCACGGAACGGGCGGAGAAGTGCATGACGGGTTGGTGGCGCTCGGCACCAGAGAGCATCCCTGCTCCGAACTGTATCCGATGAAGTCCCGCAGGCCTTTCACAGGGGTCCACCGTTCGGCGACCACCACGCCGGCGCCGAAGAAGCCGTATCCGTTTTCGATGTTGGAAAGGGTGCCGGGTTCGACGAGCACCTCAGGATCGAATATGCCCCCCGGAGGACTCCATTCTTCGTTCGCCGCTACAAAATGAAACTCGACGCGGCGCAGGGCGATATTGGGGTTGCCTTCGGTCACCAGACATCTGCTTTTGTATACCTCCTCCACGATTGCAAAATCGTCTGTCATGTTGATGTCGTACCGTACGACGCCGGGCGCTCTTTGCTCTGTCCCCTGATAGGACACTTCCACCGGGTAATTCACGACCGGATGGAGCTTCAGGTCGGTGGGCCAGACCTGGGCGGGGGGTACGTTGGTGGCTTCGTACCGCATCTCGACCCCCAGCAGGTTGGGAAGAGGATTTCCTCGTACGTAGACATGTATTCTCGGGCTTAAGTCCGAGCGTTCGATGGTAAAATCCACTTCGGGCGGTACTTTCACCGTGGCGGTGGATACGGCGCCGTCCGAGCGGGTGACGTCGAGACGGTACCGGTGTCCATGTACAGGGCGAAATACTGCTTCGAAGAGATGCGCCGTAACGCTATCGCCGTACGTTACCTGGTAGGGCCTCCAGACGAACGTTTCTCCGGTTTCAAGGTTCGTAGTGGTTACGGAAGCATCCAGCGTGCCAGGGCGGTCGATGCCGGGCTCTCCTTCGATAGAAAAGATGCGCACGCGCTGGGTGTCTGCCGCGGCGTCCAGAAGCCCCCAGATCGTGAACGGGCGTGGTTCGCCGATCAGTGGGTTGACCGCGCTTTCGCAGGAGGCGAGAAAAGCGGCGGCAATCAGGATGCCAAGCGTTGTATTTCGAAGGGATGCAAGGCGCATAATCAGAATTCGATCTCGATGCCCGCGGTGGGAACGAAGGGGAGCTGGTCGGTTCTTTGCAGGGTGAAAAGATCCAGAGCAAAAAGATTGGGCCGGTTGTAGGTGTTGATGGCGCCGATCTGTACGGTGATGTCCGCCGAACCTGCGGACATTTGCCGCTCGATCGTTACATCGAGCCGGTGGTATGCAGGGAGCACGCCTTCGAAGGGCCGATCATAGATCACGCGCGGAAAGCCCTGGATCCTTTCCACATCCACCACCCCGTCCATCAGGATGAATCCGTCGAAAGCACGGACCCGGGTATAGGGAAGACCCGATCCGATATTCCAGCGGGCGCTCATGTCGAATCCGTATACGGAACCGCTCAGGATCAGGTTGAACTGGTGGCGCCGGTCGTGCGGCGGGCGGAAGGAGAGCCGGTCGGTGCCGAACCATACAGGCAGTGATTCCTGCATAGCGTCGTACCGGGTCGAGGAGTAGCCGTAGTTGAGGAAGGCGTAGAAGTTGGGGCGGCGGAACTCCACCCGCAGATCCATACCCCCGACCTGGCCGTCCGCCGGCTGAAGCCGCGTCGTGAAACGAGGGAAGGAGGTCCATTCCGCAATAAACAGGTTGCGGAGATTCTTGTAGAATGCTTCCGCCGAGATTTCGAGCGACGAAGACAGTGTGATCCGGTATCCGGCAAGGCCGTGCAGCGCAAACGGAACTTCTCCGGTCGGCGCCTCTGCCCAAGCCGTAAAGATACTGGCGGCGTCGCGCCGGTCGCTTAATCCGATGATGTTTTGCCGGTAGATACCGCCGGCCATGCTCCACTGGTGCCTGCCCCGTTCGAAGACGCCCCGGATACGCGGCTCCACGAAGAAGCCTGAATTGCCGAAAAACTGCGCGACGGCGCCGGCCCGCAGCCGGAGGCCGTTTCCAAAGTCGAATTCCGGTTCCGCCCAGCCGCCTGCATTGGTCGAGCGGACAAAATTGTCCACGATATTCTGGTAGGTTCCTCCGAGGTCCGCCGTGAGTTCCACATTGCGCACGAAGAATCCCCATCCCACTTCGACGCGTTGCCCGAAGTTGGTGAAATTGACCTCGAGGTTGTAATTGTCCACATCGGTGGTTCGCGACGGTTCTTCGCTCGGCCCGAATTCCGTCTGGAGGCGCGACCAGGAAAACATGGCTTCGCCGAGGATGGGAAGCGCTCTGGGGAGCACGAGGTGCCGCACGCCGAGCGCGGTGTTTTTCCAGCGAATCTCGTTATTGGAACTGAAGAGATTCGGTTCCGCCAACGTGCCCCGGTCGAACGTATGCACCGACGAAACGGAGGTCTGGTGATTCCGTGCGATGGGGATGTGGACCTTGCCGAACAGGTCGCCGAACCGGTAGGGCAGGTCGTCCGCCACATAGAGGGACGCCACTTCTTCAAGCGTCGAGATGCGGGCCGATCCAAGGAATGAAATATTTCCTACAAGCGGTCCCTCGAGCCGGAGGGAATTGACGAAGGGCGTCAGCGCAATGCCCGTTTCGTAGTTTCGTTTGTTACCGTTGCGCGTTTGCACGTCGATCACGGAGGAAAGACGTCCGGAAAATTCTGCGCCGAATCCGCCTGCGTAGATATCCGCGTTATTGATGATGTCCGACGGAAACGCCGAATAGAACCCCAGCAGGTGGAACGGCTGGTAGATGTACATGCCGTCGAGCAGCGTAAGGTTCTGGGAGGGCTCCCCGCCCCGGATGAAGACCTGTCCTCCGCGGTCTCCCATGGATACCACGCCGGGTTGGGCGGCGAGGTAGTTGACGAGATCGCCGGAAACGCTGGGCGAAGGGATCAATTCGATGTCCTGCGGAAGCACTCGTTGCTGGCCCGCGGTCACGCGGGCGGCGCCGGTTTCCCGTTCGGCCTCGACGACGACCTCGTCTATTTCGGCTTGTTGCCCGGCCAGTGCGATGTCGAGGTGCCGCGAATCGCCCGCCGCGAGATCGAGGGTATCCGTAAACGTTTCGAATCCGATGAAGGAGGCCTGTAGTATGTACCGCCCTTCCGGGACGCGGCCGATCAGGTATATTCCGTCCGGATCGGTTACCCCGCCAAGCACGGTGTCGTCCCGGGTCAGGATGACGTGTACGCCTTGGAGCGGTTGCCCATCGTCCAGCGCGGTGACGAATCCGCGTACGGCGGCATACTGCTGCGCATGGACACGGTCTGGCATGAACAATAGCGCGCACCCGATAAGCCCGAGAAGGATACAAACGTTCCGTGGCAGAGGTGCGATCATTGGGCCGAATTGTTTTCCATGCGATTTTTCTTTCTCACGATGAGAAAGGCCATTTCCAGCGCTTGTTCATAATTCAGCCGCGGGTCCACTTGCGATTTGTAGGCCCGCGCCAGATCCGTGTCTTCCAGGCCTCCTGCGCCGCCCGTGCATTCGGTAACGTCTTCTCCCGCGAGTTCGAAATGTACGCCGCCGAGATGCGAGTCCTCCGCAGCATGGATATCGAATGCCTGTTCGAGTTCGTCCAGGATGTTTTCGAAACGCCGGGTCTTGATGCCTGTCTCCGTCAACTCGGTGTTTCCGTGCATGGGATCGCTCATCCACAACACGGGCGTCCCCGAAGCCTTCACGGCCCGGATCAGGGAAGGCAGGAGATCGGCAATGCAGCCGGCGCCCAGACGATGAATGAGCACGAGTCGGCCGGGGTCGTTTTCGGGATTCAGGATGCGTACGATGCGCACCAGATCCTCCGGCGACATGAAGGGGCTGACTTTCAGGCCGATGGGATTGACAAGCCCCCTTGCGTATTCGATGTGCGCTCCCTCGTAGTCCGACGTTCTGGCGCCGATCCACGGGAAGTGGGTCGCCAGATTGAATATGCCTTCATTGTGCGGCACGCTGCGCGTAAAGGCTTCTTCGTACGGCAGGTGCAATGCTTCGTGGCTGGTGAAGAACTGGGTGCGCTCCAGACTGTGAAGCGGGTTGCCCGAGACGGTTTCAATGAATGAAACGGTCTCGCGAATGGATTCCAGAATCTGCCGGTATTCCTTTTCCAGGGGCGTGCGGCGGATGAAATCAAGGTTCCAGTATTCCGGATGGTGGAGGTCCGCAAAGCCCGTATTGATGAGCGCCCGGACGAGATTCAGCGTCATTGCGGAATGCGCATGAGCGCGCAGCATGCGCTTCGGATCCGGTTCGCGCGCTTCGGGGGTGAACTCTGCGCCGTTCACGATGTCGCCCCGGTAGCTTGGGAGCGTTACTCCATTGCGGGTCTCCGTATCGGCGGAGCGGGGCTTGGCATGCTGGCCCGCAAAGCGGCCTATCCGCACCACACGGGTCCGGATCCCGAAGATCAACACGAGACTCATCTGAAGGAGCACCTTCAGACGATTGGCGATAATCTGCGCACTGCATTCGTCGAAGTGCTCTGCGCATTCGCCGCCCTGAAGGATAAAACGCCGCCCTTGCGCCGCTTCCGCAATCTGTTTCTTGAGCACATGGATTTCCCAGGATGTCACAAGCGGGGGCAAACTGTGTACTTGCTCCAGCGCTTCGGACAATGCGGCCTGATCGGGGTACGTGGCTTGCTGCGCAGCAGGCCGCTCGCGCCAGGACGCAGGACTCCAATCTGTTATGGCAGGGGAGAGGGGCACGTCCGATGAAATGCAGGGATACGGGGCGAAATATACGCAAGATACACGCAAACGCCCGGAAACCCATCGCGTTTCATGAGGGCTGATGCGTTTTCCAGAAGGTGCTCAGGGACGGTCGGCAATATGAATCATGCCGGGATCAAGTCCGAAGGTAATGCGTGAGAGGGGCGCGTTTCGCAGGCGCAAGCGGCGCATCTATTATCTCTATTAATCGGCCAACGTAGCTCAGTTGGTAGAGCAGCTCACTCGTAATGAGCAGGTCACCGGTTCAAGTCCGGTCGTTGGCTCCACCGGAAATGCGCCTGCCGGAGGTTCGTAACCATTCTGGTGACCTGCCAACCATCGCCTGCACATCATGGAGCGCCCCCTCCTTACCCGATGGTATGCTTGAGGTGATCCGACAATCGCAAGCTTAAAGCGATCAACGTCAACGTTGGATTCGGAGCCCCTGAAGTCGGGAAAGTCGAGGCGCCGGCTACATACAGATTCTCGATGCCATGTACCTTTGCGTTGGCGTCGAGCACCCCTTGCCTGGGATCATCATGCATGCGCGTGGTGCCCATGTGATGAAACCCTCCACCCAGAAAGGATGGCCAGGTGGTATCGTCTTCGAGCAACCAATCCAGGATTTGAACCCGCCCCTGCCCGGTCCGGCCGAATTCATGCGCCACCATTTCGAAAAAGATTCGCATCGACCTTTTGTCCAACTCCGACAGTTTCCAGTGCAAATCGGCATAGGGCATTCCCAGCGCATCCTTCTCGGTACTGAGCACTACGCGGGAGGCGGGATTAGGCATTTGCTCGGCGCGTGACTGGAGTTGATAATCACGACGTCCCTCGTCAGGTGCAGCAGGTCGGTTGGGTGGGCGCCGCGGCTGTTCCCCTTCCTGTTCGTCACTGCGCATCCATTGCCTGAGGTCGTCGTCCGAAAATCTCTGAAAAAAACTCCTCATCTCTTCGGGAAAGGTCCCCGGCCGGAGCGAGGCAGTGCCGTTGAGAATACGATGCTTCCGCTGAGCCTGCTCGGCCAGGGCCAGTTCTCCACTGGGCGGCCGTTCCCCGCCCAATCGGAACGCGTACATAGGCATAGGGTCCGGCTTTTCCAGGATCAACTGCGCTCCGCCCATCTCGAAGTGTTCCATGAAAAAGCGTCCCACCAGATCGTGGTCATTGCCCAGCCCGGCGGGCGCCTGCGCATTGGAGGCCAGCAGAATCCGTGCATTCTGAATCGATCCGCAGGCCAGCACGTAATGCCGGGCCCGGACACGGTGACGCTTGCCGTCGATGGTTTGCGCCCGCAATCCGGCCACGGCCCGTACCGACTCGTTCGCTTCGATCTCCGTGACGTTGGCGTAGGTGTAAAGATGAAGGTTTTCCGCATCGATAATCGTATCCCGGTACTGCGTCCCGAATCGTGTTGGCGGACTGAACTGCCACATCTTCGTCCATATCTTTTCTTCGTCGAATGGCAGCCGTTTCCACGAGGGATACCTGGCTTCATAGTCGGCCACGTCGTATACATAAGGCCCCAGTTCAACATAGGCTTGTGCACGTTCATAGAACGGGTCGAGATGTTCTTTTTGGAACGGCCAGCCGCTATGGGGCACCCAGTCGCGTTTTTTGAAATCGATGGGATCCATGGGCGCACACCAGCCGCCCCAGTGCCCGGTGGTGCCGCCAAAGTAATGGAGCCGGGCGGCTTCCAGGGGCACCTTATACGGATCGCCAATGCTTTTGCCGGCATAGAGGGCCTGCATCTGCGGTTCATAGTTGAACCCGCCGCCTTCAAGCAAAATTACGGTGTAGGGCGTTCCTATCCATTCCATCGCCATGCTGATGCCGGCGGCGCCGGCGCCGACGATGCAGAGATCGCCTTCAATGAGGGCGCCGTCCTCCAGGGTTCGGGCATCTGTATGCATATCCGATGACGATTATGAGTAGACGAGCGAGAAGAGAGCGCACTGGCGTGCTTCGGTGACGGAGAGCACCCATCCCTTGAGAAGAACCGTTCGTCCGGCGGCAAAGTCGCTTCGGATCGTTGCCTCCAGGTGAGAGTGCAGTGTTCTGGCATCCGTCAGGGCCGGCATATCGCTGCCCAGGATGGCCGCACGCAGGATATCCACATCGCACTCTGCGGGATACACCTCTCGATAATGCATTCCAAGGTCGCGAACACGGCGTTCGCCGAGCATGTCGAGTAAAGCAGGCCGGGCCAGGGTTTGCAGATTCGCGGAAGGGCCCGTTTGCCACGCTGCACCCGGCAGGCCGAGAGCCAGCGCGCCTGCCGCCGCACACGTGATAAAATGGCGTCTGTCCATCGTTCGTCCGCGGGTTTTCAGATATGGGAAGAGTGTGTCCAGGATGCTACTCACTCTGCAAGATACGCCTCAAAAAAATCGCGTGTGGACTGGTCCGTCAGCATCCCGGGTTCAACGGGATCGCCCAAACGCATGAAGTGCATGTCTTGCCCGTTCCAGGCCGGCCACTCGGGTAAGCCCGCGCCGTTCGGGTTCCCGTGGGTAGCGAATTGGACCCAGTACGACAACATCGTGTCGGCGAGGCGCCGATCCAGGGATTCCCACGGGCGGTTCAGCATATCGAGGTTGTGGAAGAAATACGGCACCTCGGCAGTGTGAAACGCCCCGAATTCCGGGCGCTCCGGCCAGGGTATGCCCCGTTCGAAATAATACAGGTAGAGGTCTGTTTTCGCCGTCTGCGCCCGCTCTGCAGCCAGCAACTCCAGAGCCACGGCGGCCAGATCGCGCTGGCTGGTTTTCTGGGCATGGCCCGCTTCTTCGTCCGTGTTTGTCGGATAGAGCGCGAGAAACGCTTCCGCCGACTCGCCGTAGCGTTCGCCCGCTGCCTCGCGAAACGATTCGACCGTGGCTTTTCCATACCCGGGGAAGGCGCTCGGTTCGTCGGCATTAAAGCCCATAAGCATAGGCACATCGTGTTGCGTTCCCCGAGTGTAGATCGCGGGGACGCTGTCCGGCACGAAGTAGCCGTCCATCACCGGCCCGAAACGCAGGGGGCCGCCCCCGGACGCGGGTGTGGCGGTCAACTCGTCGACGGTCATCTCGCGCAGTTCCTGGAGCGAAGATGCGCCTGTTGCCGTGGCGAATTCGGCGCCAGCGTCTTCCGCTTCGGACAGCGGGCGCGCCAGCGTGTGCGTGGAACTCAGGCCGAACGAGGCCAGCCCTCCCGGTCCGCTCTGTACGATCGCGCGATGGAAGAGATTTTCGGCAGGCGGAGCGACCGTGAGCAGGTATACCGCCATAGCTCCGGCCGATTGCCCGGCGATCGTGACGTTGTTCGGATCGCCGCCGAAGGCTGCAATGTGCTCTTTTATCCACTGGAGGGCGGCGACCAGATCGAACAGGCCGAAGTTGCTCGAAGCATTGCCGCCGGACCCGGCGGTCAGTTCCGGATGGGCCAGAAAGCCGAGCACCCCCAGCCGGTAGTTGACGGTGACTACCACCAATCCCTTCGTTGCCAACTTTTCTCCATCATAGACCGCTACGGAACCGGATCCTTCGCTGAAGCCGCCGCCGTGGATATACATCAGGACCGGCCGCCGTTCGCTGGCGTCTGCCGCCGCCGTCCAGACGTTGAGATACAGGCAGTCCTCGCTCACACTGCCCTGGTGCATGAACTCTTCGGTCCACGGCGGTCGCGATCCCGCCACATTCTGGATGCAGCCGGGACCGAACGCGTCCGCCTCGCGAACTCCTTCCCATGAAGAAGGCGGTTCCGGAGCGCGCCAGCGCAGCGCGCCAACGGGCGGCGCGGCATAGGGGATGCTTTTGTACACCCGGACAGTCGGATCCGAGCCGGATATGCCTGTGAGCAGACCACTCTCAAGATGGAGCGGCTCCGTGATTTGCGCCGTTGCGATAAGCGGGAGCAGGCTCAACCATGCGACGCCGAGCCATACCTTACGGGATACCTTAGCCATATAACAGTCTTTGCCTTGCCGAAATCCCCGGAAAAAAACCCTCAGGAAAGCGCCTCCCGGCAGTAGGCTACGCACTTCTTCATTTCCTCCATGACTGTCGAGCCTTCCGGGATGGGGTATTCCAGTTCGATCATTGCCGGAATCGGATACGCTTCGTCCCGGAGCAACTGGAGCACCTCGGCGATCGGCGTGTCGCCTTCGCCCCAGGGCACGTTATCTCCGCCGTTTTCCGGGCTTTTCCGATCCTTCAGATGCAGGTGCGTAATCCGGTCGTGGTACTGTTGGATCACCGGGATCGGAGAGGTGCCCAGCCCCGCCACGTAGTGCCCGATGTCGAGATTGAGCATGTTGTAGGGCGAGTAGGAAAGCGGAATGTCGAAACTGAAATCCTCATCGGCCACCTGGGTATGGTTATGCATGCCCGTGACCAGCTCGTGCTTCGTGGCGAAAGGTCCCATTCGCTCGCCGGCTTCATTCGAGATTTCGAACGAGATGCCGCGCGCGCCCACTGCCCGAGCAGCCCGGAAGGCGTAGTCGATCTCCCCGTCGGACCACCCCGGATTGCCCAGCTTGAGAATGTCGATATCGACCCCGGCGTCACGATACATCTTTCCGAGGGCTTCGAACTTGTCCATAGGGGCCGACAAGCGCCATTCGGCGGCGTCTTTGTCCGCAGCTTCTCGCTCGGCCCTGAGTTCGGCCCGCTCTTCTTCGCTCAACTCCCGCCAGTTGCGGGGAAACGGCGGTGCTGCCGGGCCGCCCGCGAACTCTTCCGCGGGGCTGCCTATGAGTTCGACCATATTGAGGCCGAGTTCAACCATGTAGCTGAGAATTTCCTCGGCGCTGGCGGGAATCTGACGAAAGCTGTAGGAAATAGCTCCAATTTGTACGCCGGAGGTTCCGGGGTGCAGGAGGCCCATGCTTTTTGCTGAAAAGCCCAGGCTGCTCAGTGTCAGGCCGCCGACGGCGGCGCCTCCCATGCGGTACAGAAAATGGCGGCGATTCATGGTAGTGGGGGGTGGGGGTGGGGAATAGGATGAAAAATTAATGTAGGAAAAAATTTGGGTTTTGGCGCAGCCGTCAGCCGCTGGTAGCCAGGGTTATATTTTGACGGGCTATGTGTCTATATGTGCGGAACCGGGCCGGCATGCAATAAGGGAGACCGCCAGAGAAAAATCGCCCGGATGGGGGACGTTGCAAGGCGCTTTTTCCATTTTGACCTTTCATGGAAACAATGCGGGTACGCTTGAAACAGAGCGCCGAAAACGGCATATTAATTCTTGAACCTTTTCCAAAGCCATGATCGATACCCTTGCCACCGCACACGCTCTTGTGGAAGCGGGCCTTGAACAGCGCCCGGCCGAAGCGATAGCAAGAGCTATCCGTAACGGGCAGGGGTACGCGGCTTCGGAAGATTTCGTACGCGCCGAAATAGGCGCCGTACGATCCGAAATAGGCGCCGTACGATCCGAAATAGGTTCCCTACGATCCGAAATAGGCGTCGAAATAGGTTCCGTACGCGCCGAAATAGGTTCCCTGCGATCCGAAATAGGCGTCGAAATAGGTTCCGTATGGGCCGAAATGGGCAAACTCCATGCCGACCTGACGGAGCAAAACAATGCCCTTCTTCGCTGGATAATGGGGTTGGGCTTCGGGGCTATTGCAGGCGTATTGGCGCAGCTTGTAGTTCAGATTTTACAGCAATAGCCTGCTTTGCGAGGATTCCGCGAAGAACGCTCCTTCAATGGATGTGATTTCTCTTCCCCTCCTAGACGAAATCTTCCGGCAGGTTTAAGCCCCGCTTGGCGTTGCCGCTATGGCCGAAGTCTTGTAACAAGCACGAAACGGTCAACGATCTCTCAGGAAAGCGCCTCTCGACAGTAGTCCACGCACTTCTTCATCTCCTCCATAACCGTCGAGCCCTCCGGTGTCGGATATTCCAGTTCGATCAATGCCGGAATCGGATACGCTTCGTCCCTGAGAAACCGGAGTACCTCGGCAATCGGCGTGTCACCCTCACCCCAGGGAACGTTACCCCCGCCGTTTTCCGGACTTTTCCGATCCTTTAGATGCAGGTGCGTAATCCGGTCGTGGTACTTTTTGATCACCGATATCGGAGAGGTTCCCAGGCCCGCCACGTAGTGCCCGATGTCGAGGTTGAGCATGTTATAGGGCGAGTAGGAGAGCGGAATGTCGAAACTGAAACCCTCATCGGCCACCTGGACATTGTTATGCATGCCCGTGACCATCTTGTGCTTCGTGGCGAAAGGCCCTATTCGTTCGCCGGCTTCATTCGAGATTCCGAACGAGATGCCGCGTGCGCCCACCGCCCGGGCTGCCCGGAAGGCGTAGTCGAGTTCCCCGTCGGACCACACCGGCCTGCCCAGTTTGAGAATGTCGATATGGACCCCGGCGTCGCGGTACATCTTGCCGAGGGCTTCGAACTTGTCCATAGGGGCCGACAAGCGCCATTCGGCGGCGTCTCTGTCTGCCGCGGCCCGTTCGGCTCTGAAAACGTCGCGTTCATCCTCGCTCAATTCGCTCCAGTTGAGAGGCCACGTCGGCCCTGCCGGCCCACCGGCGAATTCCTCCGCCGGCTGACCCATGAGTTCGATCGTATCGAGACCGAGTTCGACCATGTATTCGAGGATTTGCTCGGCGCTGGCGGGAATTTCTCGAAAGCTGTAGGAAATAGCTCCAATTTGGACGCCGGAGACTCCGGGGCGCAGGAGGCCCATGCTTTTTGCCGGAAGGCCCAGGCTGCTCAGTGTCAGGCCGCCGACAGCGGCGCCTCCCATGCGGTACAGAAAATGGCGGCGATTCATGATAGTGGGGGGTGGGGGTGGGGAATAGAATGAAAAATTAATGTAGGAAAAAATTCGGGTTTTTGGCGCAGCCGTCAGCCGCAGGCGTATTGGCGCAGCTTGTAGTTCAGATTTTACAGCAATAGGCTGTTTTGCACGGTGTGCTACCCGGACGCAAGGGGCTTTGTGTAGCTATTCACCGCAAAAGACGCGGAGAATAGTCATGTAGCCCATGTGCAAGAAACCTGTCTAAATATTCGCCGCAAAAAATGCGGTAAATAGTTGTCCCGCTCATGAAGAAGAGGGCTTACACGGATATTCACCGCAAAAAATGCGTCGAATAGATATGCTGTTCATGTGTAAGGAGCTTGTGCTCTAAACTGGAAAGCTGGTCCCGGTTGCCTATCTTTACAGGGGGTGTCCCTTCGTCTCCTGAGAAGAAAATGAAACCCACCTATCTGATCACGGGCGCGATCCTGTTCCTTTCGTTAACGATACCTGCCCGTTTTGCGTTTGCTCAAGAGATCGGGCAGGAGAGGAAAGCCTTCACAGGGACGGTCGGTCTTACCCACAAAGGCGTTTCCCACATACCCAGCTTCACCCTCGGTAAGCCTGCCGTTATTTTTAACTTGAGCGTCGGAAAGAGAAAATTGGCGTTCGAGCCGCGGCTTCAATTTTCCACAAGAGGGAAACCCTGGGCCTTTTTATTCCGGTTGCGCTACCGAATGCTGCAAACCGAGAGGTTTCGGCTTGGCGTCGTGCTCAGCCCGGTGCTTTCCTTCATCACGTCGTCCGTCACGGAAGACGATGTCCAGCGGGACGCCATCGAAGCCCGGCGATTCATAGGCGGGCAGGTCCTATCTGATTATTCCCTTGCGAAAAATCTGAATGCAGGAATGCACTATCTGTATTCGCGCGGTATCGAAGAATCCACCTTTCGAAACATGCATTTTATCAGATTCACGACCCGACTATCCAATATTGCAGTGCTCGACGAATGGACCGTCACCTTAAACTCGCAAGTCTACTACCTGAGAATAGACGAAAAGGAGGGGGCGTATTTTTCCCCGAGCGCCGTATTGGCCAAAAGGGGTTTTCCGTTTTCCCTGTCGGCCATGATCAACAGAGCCTTCCGCACCGACGTCCCCGGTGACACGTTTCTCTGGAGCGCAAGCGTGATTTATTCGTATTGAGGAAGGAGAGAGGGGATTTATCCGCACCGTTATACCGTGTTGGTTGCGGGGGTGTGCGGCGATGCGCGCGCCGGGCACGGATGGGCTACAATCATTGCGGCGTAATCCGCAGCAGTTCATCAGGAGCGTTAGTAAGCACATAGATGGCTCCATCCGGCCCCATGGCGATGTCCCGGACGCGGCCATGGCCCTTTAGCAAAATTTCCTGTTTCACAACTCGTCCCTCTTCAACGACCAGGCGCCTTACTTCTTCAGCTCGGAGTGCTGTCACAAGCAGATCATTCCGCCATGCCGGAAACCGGTCTCCCGTTACAAATGCTGTAGCACTCACGGCAATAGAGGGGGTCCAATAGGTGATCGGTTGTTCCATCCCCTCTTTCCGGGTCTGGTCTGTGATGGTGCTGCCGTCATAATTGATGCCGTAGGTAATCACCGGCCACCCGTAATTGGCTCCATTCCATAATATGTTCAGTTCATCACCTCCTTGCGGGCCATGATCCGTAAAGTATATATCACCCGTTTCAGGGTGCTGCGCCAGGCCTTGTACATTTCGAGTACCCCAGGCGTAGATGGCCTGCAGCACATCATGCCGGCCATACAAGGGATTATCTTCCGGTATAGAACCATCCGGACGGATTCGATAAATTTTTCCTTCCGGCCTTGCCAATAGTTGCGGGTTATTACTTTCCTGTATACTTCGCTCCATATCGCCAATGGTGAAATACAGATAGCCCTGGTCATCAAATATGACCCGGCTACCCCAGCGCGCTCCACCGCTTACCAGCAGGGAGTCGTGAACCTGAAACAGGGTTTGCTCTTCGACCCATTCATGGCCGCTTATTTTGCCCCGCACGACTTTCGTCATACCCGGAGCCGTCCTGTCCGTAGCGTTGTCCGGATTGTGACTCAGCGCGATATAAATCCAGCCATTGTCCGAATAGTCAGGATCTACTGCAAGGCCCATCATCCCGCCAGCCGCATCATACGCATATGTTTGAGGCAGCCCGGCAATGGATTGCTCATCCGGTTTGCCATCCGCCATCCTGTAGAGTTCCCCTTGATAGCCGGTGATGTAGGCCAGGTTCTGGTCAACAAAATCGATAGCCCACGGCCCATTTAATCCTTCGGTAATCACTTTTTCAACCTTGAGCGCGTAGTCTTCGGTTTCAACGATTTGATAAATGGCTTCTCCGGATTGCGCCTGTACACACACCGAGAGGGTTGCGTTAACGATTAGCGGCAATAAGGCTTTCGTCATGATGACGGCCTTGAAGTGGGGGTGGAAACCCGCGACGCCCATTCCATGAGCAGGAACCTCTTCAACCGGTCCGCAGCGCAGGAAATCTCTTTTCCGCGAAGGCGAATCCGCCGAAGAGCACGGCCGTGAATAACGCGTCTCCGAGGAGGGTATTGTGGAAGTAGGGGATCGCGGCGACGTAGCATGCTATGAGCCCCTCGAAGGTTTGCGGGTACATCGACTGCGGGAATAATGCGCCGCCCGCCCAGACACCGAAATTCGTCACGATAAAGAAAAGTACGGACCCGGTTACGGAAGCCCCCGCGATCCGCCACGGACTGCGGTTTTTGCGCAACAGAAATCCGATGCCCACCACTCCTGCGAAGGCGAAATACACAATAGGCACCGGCTGAAAGCCCAGGAGAATATCGCTGATAAGCATGGCGGTGAAGACCATGGCGACGGCCACCCCCTTTCTGGCGAAGAGCGCGCCTCCAAACAGCGCCATGGCGCCTATGGGAGCGACATTGGGAGGGTGAGGGAGAAAGCGCAACAGCGCCGCCGCAAGCACGAACGCGCAGAGCGCGCCGAATCGTAGCGTGAGGAATCGGGAAGGAGAGGTGCGATCGGTCATGAATGCGTCGAATGCTCGCTGAATATGCAGCGTTGTTTTCAGGAGGGATGGCGTATACGAAGATACGGGCAGGGCAGCGAACGATCAACGGCCCTGCCGGGTATAGAAGCCATGCCGGTCTCTGCCGGTCGCATTTTTCTTGCGCCTCACGCCATTTTTTGATTATTTGCGATACTGCCCTTTTCCTGCAAAGCCACTCCTTATAACCGTCATGCGCTTCTTCCACAGTTCCTGCTCCATTTCTTTGCTTGCCGCCTTTGTGTTCATCCTGACGGCCCATCCTGCTACAGGCCAGTCGGCTCCTGATCGTGTGCTGGCGTTTCCGTCTCCCGTTTCAGGCGAGGTTTTACCGTCTGATCAGGGAGCGCCTGGCGCCTGGCATCGCATCAACAAACTGGGCACGACCGCTTCGTTGCTTCATGTGCTGGCCCATCCCGACGACGAACACGCGGGCATGCTTGCCTTGTCTTCCCGGGCATGGGGCGCACGCACGTCCGAGTTGAGCATCAACAGAGGTGAAGCGGGCGCCAATGCCATCGGCTCGGAACTGTTCGATGCGCTGGGGTTGATTCGAACACGGGAACTGGTACTGTCGGGCCGGTATTACGGCCTGGACGATTTATACTTTACCCGCGCTGTCGATTACGGGTATTCCAAGACGCTGGACGAAGCGATGAGTAGCTGGGACCCCGAAGTCGTACTGGAGGACATCGTGCGGGTCATTCGCCTGAATCGTCCGATTGCTGTCGTTTCCCGGTTCTATGCCGGCTTACGGGACGGACATGGACACCACCAGGCTTCCGGGGTGCTTACCCCCCAGGCGGTAGCTGCCGCAGCCGACCCCAACCGCTTCCCGGAACAGATTTCGGAAGAAGGGCTCCGCTCCTGGTCCGTTCCGCTGCTTTTCCGGGGCGGGGCCGCTGACGACGAGCCGCACCATGTGGTTCTGGACGCCACGGCATACAGCCCGCTTCTCGGCGTCTCGTACGGAGACTATGGGCGCTATGGCCTGAGTCTCCAGCGTTCCCAGACATCGGGGCGGTTCCGGAACTGGGGAGGCCGTACGTACCGCTATGAACTGCTCGGCGACTCGGCCAGCGATGCGGAGAACCGGGTATCCGACACCTTTTTTGAGGGAATCGATACGAGTCTGCCCGGGTTTCCGGCGCTTGTAGGGGAAGAGGCGTCTCTCGAGGTTGCTTCATCCCTTGCCGAACTTCAGACCCTGATCGACGGGGTGATGCAGGATTTCGATTTTCTGGCGCCGGAGCAGGTGGTTTCCGAACTCGTACGCGGCCTGGGCCTGGTGCGCTCCACCATCGAGGCTGCGGCGGATCTTCCGGAAACGGCCTTTGAATTGTCCGTGAAGGCGCAGCAATTCGAAGATGCGATCATAGCCGCAGCGGGCGTGCGCATACGCGCCGAACTGGCCGATCAGGCATTGGGCGCTTCGCTGGTGAGAAATCAGGAAGCCGCTATTGCCGTCGCTGTGGAGAGCGAACTGCCTGATCGTATTGCGGTGCGCGAAGTGCTGGTTCTTGAGCGGGACAAGGGAGGCGTTGCCGAATTGGCCCGGTCGGACGAAGGGGCCGGAAACGAGGTGGAGCTCGTGGCCAGGGTCGGATCGGGGGATCCGCTCTTCGACGGCCCGTATTTCGAGCGCAGCAGCCCCACCGAAAATATGTATCGGATTCTGGAGCCTTCTTCGGCGATGCACTTGCCCTGGCGCCCCATGGCCTTGTCCGTGCAGGTGCTTCTGGAGGTGGACGGGGTGGAGATCGTGCGGACGATGCCTGTCACCGGATACGTATCCCGCTTACCTTTCGGTTTCCTTGCCCGCCGGGTGGAAATTCTTCCCGATTTGTCCGTTTCGATCAGTCCGCGTGTACATGTCCTTCCGATGGACATGGAGGATATCGGGGCGGTGGAGGCGGTTCCGGTGCTCGTGCGCGTCGAGGCTATTGCGGATTCAGTGGTTGCGGACATAGCCATCGAACTGCCTGAGGGCTGGACGAGCGATCCGGCTTCCATACAGCATGCGTTCGGGAACCAGGGCGAAGTCGTCGAGGCGCGTTTCATGGTACAGCCTCCTGCGGACTGGTCCGGTGAAGCAACGATCCAGGCCATGGCCGAATCCGGGGAAGGGGAAGACCGCCGGCAATACCGGAATGGCTACCAGGTCATCGAGCATCGGGATTTGCCGCTTGCCCGTCTCCGGATGCCGGCGGAAATCACCATCCTCTCCGTGCCGGTCGCCCGGCTGGACGGCATGCAGGTGGGGTACGTCATGGGCGTGGGTGACGAGGTGCCCGCTGCGATCGAAAACCTCGGCGCCTCTGTGCAACTGCTTGGCGAGGGGGATCTGGCGAGCGGTTCTCTGGATCACTTCGATACCATCGTTGTAGGGACGCGGGCGTATGCCGTGCGGCAGGACCTTGTAGAGCATAACCGGCGCCTGCTGGATTATGCGGCGGCGGGCGGCAACCTGATCATCCTGTATCAGACCCAGGAGTTCGTGCCGAACGACATGGCGGCGCATCCTGCCGAATTGCCCCGGGGGGCGCAGGAAGTCTCCGAACAGGATTCTCCCGTGCGTATTCTTGCGCCGGATCATCCCCTCCTGACCACGCCCAACGCGATTACCCTGGCCGATTTCGACCACTGGATCGAGCAGCGGGGCTCCAAGTTCTTCACGGAGTGGGATGCTGCCTATACCCCGCTCGTGGAAACACAGGATACCGGGCAGGCGCCGCAGCAGGGCATATGGCTGGCCTCGGAAGTGGGGTCAGGGCACTACAGCTACCTTTCGCTGGCGCTTCACCGCCAGGTGCCGTACGGGGTCCCGGGCGCATTCCGTATATTATCCAACGCGATTGCGCTCGGCGGCAGGTAAGGTCATGACCGGATTTGCCCCGATTCCGGAAAGTATGGCAAGGAAAGAAGGGATATCCCTGTGCAAGGGCCAAAGATAGAGAAGGTCATTTTCTGGGTTACCTTCGGCGGGGTTCTTTGCCTGATCGTCCCGCTGATTATGTTTCCGTCCGGCGGCGCTGAGGTGCTGGGCAACGCCATGAACTGGATGACCCGGACCCTCGGATGGCTGCATCTGTGGTTTTTCGTGGTCGTCTTCGGTTTTCTGCTCTACGTGGCTCTGGGGAAATACGGACGTGTCCGATTCGGCGGTCCCGACAGCCCGCCGGAATTTTCGTTGTTCAGCTGGGGCGCCATGCTGTTTTGCGCCGGCATCGGGGCCAGTGTCATCTATTGGGGCACGATCGAATGGGCCTATTACTACACGGAACCCCCGTTCGATATCGAGCCCCGGTCCAAGGAAGCCATAGAGTGGGCCGCCGCCTATGGCATGTTCCATTGGGGGCCGCTCGCCTGGGCCATCTATACTGTGCCGGTACTTCCTCTCGGGTATCTGTACTGGAACCGGGGGCGGCCCGTGCTGCGTCTTTCGGCGGCGTGCGAAGGGGCGATCGGCGCCCGGGCGGCTGCGGGCCTGCCGGGCAAGATCATCGACATCGTGTTCATTCTGGGCCTGCTCGGCGGGGTGGGGACTTCTATAGGGCTCAGCACGCCCCTCATTTCCGCAGGTATTGCAGACCTGTTCGGCCTCGAGCGCACCTTCCTGCTCGACGCCTTCGTCATAGTGATCTGGAGCGCCCTGTTTGGATTCAGTGTCTATTCCGGGTTGAAAAGGGGGATCAAGGTCCTGAGCGACATCAATGTCTGGCTGGTCACTGCGCTGATGGCGTTTGTGTTCGTGTTTGGTCCGACGATGTTCATTATCGATTCCTTCACGCATAGCGTCGGACTGATATTTCAGAATTTCATCAAGATGAGTTTCTATGCCGATTCGGTTGCCAAGGCCGGCAGTGCGATTGCGGCGTCCGGCGTGGCCTCTGCGGAGTCCGGCGCCACCTTTGCCGAAGAATGGACCATTTTTTACTGGGCCTGGTGGGTGGCGTATGCGCCGTTCATGGGGCTCTTCATCGCCCGCATATCGAGGGGGCGCACCATCCGCGAAGTGATTCTGGGCGAGATGATTGCCGGGTCGCTGGGATGCTGGCTCGTTTTCGGCGTGCTCGGCAACACCGGTATGTTTTTCGATCTGGAGGGATCGCAAAACCTGACGGAGATGGTGGCAATCGGTCAGGCGCCCGAGGCGATCATAGCAACCATTGCCGCAGTAGGCGGGCGGGTGCTCCCGGTTGCCGCGCCCCTCGTGGCGCTTTTTGTTGCGCTGGCTTTCATTTTCGGGGCGACCACCCTGGACTCCGCGGCCTATGTGCTGGCTGCGGTGGCCACGAAAGAGCAAGGAAGGGTTGTCGAGCCGGCCAGGTGGCATCGCATTTTCTGGGCCATTGTACTGGCGTGCGTGTCTCTTGCGTTGATGTTCGCAGGGGGACAGCAGAGCATAGATGCTTTGAAGGCGTCCTCGATCCTGGTATCCATCCCGTTGATGGCGATTCTGGTTATCCTCGCCGTGTCCTTTATGAAGTGGATCCGGGAGGATGTCCGCTGACGGGGAAAACAGGCCCCGCCCTTCGGGTTCCGCCGGTCACGGCGTCACTCTTCGTTGCTCGTCGCTCATTTGGAACCACCAAACTTCACTCCTCGCGCCTTGATTGACGCCGTGCCTGACGGAACAGAGCATTGCTGCATAGTGGTAACAGAGCCTAAAAACGAAATACCGCGAGAAACTGGGGAATGACCTCGTCGGCGTCCTCGAAGCCGAACTTGTTGATCCAGATATGCATTTCGGTTCCTGCAAAAAAGCGTCCCGGGCTTCCGGCGAGCGCCTTGCCGACATCGAGGCGTAGCTGGGGTTGCATCAGGATCCAGTACGGCGCATCACCGACTTCGGTATTCCGGCTGCTTTGCCACTCGGCATGTCCTTCCAGGGAGAATGCGCCGCCGCCGATATTGAACGGCAGCGCCCAGTTGAAATCGATGAGGTGGCTGTTGTCGTCTTTGGGTGCGCCGCCTTCGGTGAGTCCTGCACTGCGATCCACGAGATACACATAGTCGAGGTTTGCGAAGGCGAAGCCAGGCAGATCCAGTTGCAGCCGGAACCCGGGTGTGATCTTCAGTACCTTTCCTTGCGCTCCCCAGTTTATTCCTCCCAGCGGACCTACGCCCCGGATGGGCCCCCATGCAATTTCGTGCCCCGTGAGCGCCCCGAGGCTGAGGAATGGATACCATTCCATATATATATCCCGGTTAGCGCCCCCGGCGCCTTTGCAGCACGCCATATCCACAAAGAAAAAATTCTCGCCAAGACTCCAGCCGCTGGCATGCTGGAATGTGATCAGGTGCTGTGTTCCGGTGGGGCTCACGGCGTGCTCCTCGAGTGCGGAGCCCACCTGATATTGTACTTCCGTGACGCTCCACCCTTGGGCGTCGGCGCTGCCGCTGGTGACGAGCGAAAAAGCCGCAACAAGGAAGAGGGGCACGAGGAAGCGGGGGGCGCTGTGCATGGAACAGGCAGGTTTTTTGCTGGATTTTTTGCAGGATACTCTGATTAAGTCCTCAAACCTCAGAGACTGCGAGGGGTGCGCTGGCAAGGAATGACGAAGAAGCGTGGCAGGCCCCACGTAATGAGGAATGACACAGCCAGCGCACCCCTCGCAGTCTCCCGAAGGGCGCGTCACGTCCACAACGTACCGAATCTACAGTGTTTTCTGCTGGTTTCAACAATGCGATCATGAATCCTTTACGCACGAACGTGACGCGCTGAGGGAAGCGGTTTTGATCAGAGTATCCTGTACTGAAAGCACTGTGGAACAGGTCGAAAGATACTGTACGCAGCGACTTTGATCAGAGTATCCTGATAAGGTATTTGTGAAAACAGCGCGTTTGCCCGGTTATTAGCGGCGTTCTGCTCTTTACGGACAATGCTCCGATGGTTATACTTCCGTCTCTGTCCGGTATTTTTCGCGGTCGGGGATCAGGCTATAAGGCCTCCGGTAAAAAAGTGTTCGTACAGGACGAGCGAGCCCGTTCCGCTTCGTGTTTCTGTGCGGGCCGGACTGTTTTCTTAACAAGTGCAGGTACCTGTCATGTCTTTTCGCGATCTGACCCGTCGTCGATTCGTCAAAACAGCCGCCCTCGCTTCCGCAGGGGTCGGATTTGCTCCGTACGCCGCCGGCGCCGCTTCCCCTTTCAGGGAAAAGCGTTCCGATGGACACATACCTTTTACCCTTGGCGTAGCCACCTATTCGCTGCGCAGATTCGACCGGACCGAGGCCATCTCCATGGTCCAGGCATTGCATGTGGAGCATGTCAGCGTCAAGTCGTTCCACATGCCCTATGAAGATTCCCCGGAAGACCTGGCGTCGGGTGTGCGGGAATTTGCGCGGGCGGGTATCGAACTCGTAAGCGGAGGAAACAATACGATCGATAAAGACGACGATGATCATGTCCGCATGTTTTTCGAATACGCCAGGGCCGTCGGCATTCCTATGCTGGTCATCGCCCCGACTGCGAAAAACATGCCCCGGATCGAACGATTCGTCAAGGAATACGACATTAGCGTAGCCATTCACAACCACGGCCCGGAAGACCCGCATTTCCCGGGACCGCGGGATGGTCTCGAAGTGATCCGGGATATGGACCCGCGCGTGGGTTTGTGCATCGATGTCGGGCATACGGCCCGAACCGGCGTGGATGTGGTGGAATCCATTGCCGAAGCGGGTGACCGCCTGCTGGATGTCCATATGAAGGATCTGCGGGACATGAGCGATCGGGACAGCCAGTGCATTGTGGGTGAAGGCGCCATGCCTGTAGCCGACATTTTCAGGCAGCTGGTGGAGATGAACTATCAGGGCTACGTGAACCTCGAATACGAGATTGACGCCAGGGACCCGTTACCGGGTATGAAGCAATCCTTTGCATACATGCGGGGCGTGCTTGCCGGGATGGCGGCGTAACGAAACAGGCATTTACTGAACATACCTTTCCGGAATCATCATGACGCACAAGCGAACCTCATCATCTCGCAGGAGCTTTCTCAAAACCATGACCGCCGGTGCGGCCGGCGGCATGCTTGGGGGTGGCATCATTACGAGCGGTATGACCTCGAAGAGTTACGGACGCATCCTCGGGGCGAACGATCGCGTCCGCGTCGGTGTCGTGGGCTTTTCCGATCGGGCGCGCGGATCGCTCATTCCGTCACTGCTTGCTTCCGCCAGGGACATGAATTTCGATATCGTGGCCGTGTCCGATATCTGGAACCGCCGGCGCGAAGAGGGAACGGCATTTGTGCAAGCGCAGCGCGCGGAAGCCGGTCTTGAGGGAGGCGACGGGGTCAAGGCGATGCGCAACAACGAGGAACTGTACGACTCCGGCATGGTCGATGCGGTAGTCATCTCCACCGCGGATTTTCAGCATGCGCTGCATGCCATTGAAGCTGTCGAAGCCGGATGCGACGTGTATGTCGAAAAGCCGTTCGCCAACACGATGGGGGACGCCAATCTGGCCCTGGAGAGGATTACGGCGTCGGATCGCGTGCTGCAAGTGGGTACCCAGCGCCGCAGCGCCTCGAATTACATGGCCGCCAACGAGTATATCCGCTCCGGAAAGTTCGGCGATATTGTGGCGGCGCATATGACCTGGAATGTAAACCAGCCCGGACGGTGGCGGCGTCCGAATCTGGTGGCGTCCATCAAGGAATCGGATACGGACTGGACGCGCTATCTGATGAACCGCCCGTATGAGGCATGGGACCCGCGGAAATATCTCGAATACCGGTTATTCTGGCCGTACTCCTCCGGTATTCCCGGTCAATGGATGGTGCACCAGATCGATACCGTACACTGGTTTAGCGGCCTGCCGTATCCCCGCAGCGTAGTCGGCAACGGCGGCATTTACCTGTGGAAGGACGGGCGAAAGAATTTCGATACGATGACCGCGGTCTATGATTACGGTCCGCTGGATGACGCCACCGGCGGGTTTCAGGTGGTGTATTCTTCCCGGCAGACGAACGCGGCCGGCGGGGTCCGGGAACTCTATTATTCCAACGGGGGCACCCTGAACCTCGATACGAACACCGTGAGTCCGGACGGAGGGCTGACCGAGCGCCATGCCGTTACCATGGGTATGCAGCCGTTCCAGCTCAATGAAATGAAGCTGGACGAGGTGGGGGGCGTGGCCACGGCGGCAAACACCGGCGGCGATGACGCCACCATGGCGCACATGCGCAACTGGATGGAATGCGTGCGCTCTCGCGAGACACCCAATGCGGACATTCATGCTGCCTGGAACCATTCCGTGGCGCTCTGCATGACGATCGCCGCGCTGCATACCGGCAAGCGGATCACCTTCGATATGCAGAAGATGGATGTCGTCGTGAGTTGAACAATGGGTTTCATGGCTGTACACGGCGTCGGGGGACTCTTGCGCAGACGGCTCTTTTTCGGGTGGGGGGCATGGTTCGTTCTTGCGGCATTGATTCCTGTGTCGGGCGCTTTCCCCGGCCTCGCGGTTGGGCAGGATCTCGATACGCCGCAGGTTCTTGTAGTGCCGGATTCGGCGGCGCAGCGCGTGGATGTGCTGGTCGATGGGGAGGTGTTCACCGCGTACCTGTATGCGGACACGCTTTCCGTGCTTAAGAAGCCGGTGCTGTATCCGTTGCGGACGGCATCCGGCATCGCCGTGACGCGGGGGTATCCCCTGGAGCAGACAGCGGGCGAGCGCGTGGATCACCCGCATCATATTGGCCTGTGGTTCAATTACGGCGATATCAACGGGCTGGATTTCTGGAACAATTCGGATGCCGTATCCGCCGAGCGCGCCGCTTCGATGGGCACGATTCGTCACCGGGCGGTCACGCAAGCCGAAAGCGGGGAGGGACGCGGCGCGCTTCATGTCACGATGGATTGGCTCGCTCCGGACGGCACGGTGCTCCTTCGCGAGGATACCCGCTTCGTGTTTCACGCCGAGGCCGATCTCCGTGTCGTCGATCGCATCACGACGCTGACCGCGCTGGACCGGGAGGTGTCTTTCGACGACAACAAGGAAGGAGCCCTTGGTTTACGGGTCACGCGCGCGCTGGAAATGCCTTCGGGCCGTCCTGTGGATGTGCTTGCGAATGACGGTTCTGTAATGAGCACGACGGACAACGAACATGTGACCGGGCAATACCGCAACAGCGAGGGGATTGCGGGATATCCTGATGTCTGGGGGAAGCGCGCCCGCTGGATGACGCTCTCCGGAACGATCCGGGATCGTCCGGTGACGGTCGCGGTGCTCGATCATCCCCGGAACCCGGGGTTTCCGACCTACTGGCATGCGCGCGACTATGGCCTGTTTGCGGCCAATCCATTTGGACAGGCTGTTTTCAGTGAAGGAGCGGAAGCCCTGCATTTCGCGCTGGCGCCGGGGGCGTCTGCCACACTGCGCCATCGGGTTCTGCTTTTTTCCGGGCATCCGGCGCCTGAGGATGTAGAGGCCGCCTACCGGGATTTTGCGGAATAGCCCACTGCTTCGTCATTCCTTGCCAGCGAATCCCTTTCAGCCTCTGAGCTTTGCGGACTTAATCAGAGTATCCTTAACCGCTTACCCGTATCGCATTTTTTCTGTGTAAACCCTTTGTCAGCTATGCAGCGCATGGACCGCCGCCGTTTTTTAGAAACTTCATCCATTGCTCTCGGAGGATTCGCTTTCGGGGGACTTGTTTCCGGGTGCGGTGGGGAAGGCGCCGGGACGGGAGAAGGCGCCGGAACGGTTGTACAACCTTCCTGGAAATACGCCATCTGCAACGAGATCATGCAGGATTGGGACTGGGCGCGGCAGTGCAGGTACGCCGCCGAGGCGGGGTATGAGGGGATTGAGGTAGCGCCCTTTACGCTGGGCGATCATGTAGACGACATATCGACGGATCGTCGGGCCGAACTTCGGGGCATTGCCGAGGAAGCCGGTGTGGATATTCTGGGATTACACTGGCTGCTTGTGACGCCGGAAGGCCTGCATACCACCACGCCCGACGAGGCCATTCGCCGCAGGAGCTGGGAGTACATGGTGAAACTTGCGGAGTTTTGTGCGAACCTTGGCGGTAAGGTGATGATTTTCGGTTCGCCCGGACAGCGTTCTTCGGTGGGTATTTCAACCGGGGAGGCGGTCGAGCACCTGACGAACGGATTGCGTGACGTGGCGCCGTCCATTGCCGGGCATGGCGTGCAGTTGCTGCTTGAACCGTTGTCCAGCGATCAGACGGATGTGATCAATACGCTGGGCGAAGCGCTGACTGTGGTCGAGGCGGTCAACCACCCGGCTGTCTCGACCATGTTCGATTTTCACAACACGGCAGACGAAACGAGTCCGCTTGACGAACTGGTCCATACCTATTACGATCATATCGGGCACATCCAGATTCAGGAGATGGACGGCACGTACCTTGGTACCGGCGATGCCGTTGAGACGTACGTGCCGGCGTTACAAGCCTTCCGGGATAATGGCTACGACAAGTGGATATCCCTTGAGGTGTTCGACTTTGAACCCGGGCCTGAGTTGATCGCAACGGCTTCGATGGCCACGCTGAAAAGGATGCAGGCGGCGTTGTAAGGTAGGTACGGGCCATCCCTTCATTAAATCTTAACATCGCGAATTCATTTATCTAAATACTGTTTATTATGCAGGTGACAAAATAGATCCCTTTATATAAGGGAATAAAACCACATTCTTTTCTAATAATCAATAAAATTACATCATGCATTATTTAATTGTTAAGAGTTAAAAAACAAACAAGTTGTTTTTCTTGGCGTATCTACCTTGGCATTATAACAGGGCCACATACTCCTTGCTCCGGTTACTTCCTCCCTGACAGGTTCTTCTGAACCTGCTCGGGTTTGTCTCAATAGGGGGAATGGGACAGAGGAAGCTAACCGGGCAGGAGTTGCTATGCTCCTCCCTTGATCCTGTACCATAGTTCCCCGGTTTCAAATACCGGAGGCGTAGCCTTACAGCGCGAGCCCTACGCCGGCGGTGAGCACGGTTCTGTGGTTACCCTGGCTTGCCTCCACGTTTACGAGGAATGGGCCGAGTTTGAGCGAAGCGCCTGCCATGCCACGCAGCGTCGTATCTCCCGCCAATTCGAAGGAGACATTCTCGCCTTCGACCGCCGATAGCTCTTCTCCGAACGTGTAATCCACGTTCACGGTAGTTTCTTCCGTTTGTATCCCTGCGTACAGTGTCAGGAAGACGAACGTTTTGCTAAGGGCAACACCGGCAGCTATCGAGGAGGTTGTGAGGATTTCCTCACTGGCTGAGTTGGTGATCAAAAGACGTTGCATCATGAAATGACCGGCGATCCGGAAAGGCAGGCCCGGTATATAGCGGTCGACGCTGTGACGCAATCCGATGCCGACGAATTGGAGGTGACCATAGTTTTCGTCGCTGACACGGGGAAGGTAGCGGACGATTAGGTCTGTACCCGCCAGTGAGCCGATGCCGAGTTGCGGGATAGCGAGGGGGGCAATCGATCCGTCGTACAGACCGGGCAGCACGTTGAATGAAAGGGTACTGTCAACGACGATGTCGTCGGGGGTGTTGTCCAGTCCATCCGCACCGGGATGTACCGTTTGCCGGACAGTTCCCGTGACGATTCCCGGCGACGTGTCGCCGAATACGGTGGGGCCGTCGTTTATACGGAAGGTTACGGGCAGGTCGTACCGGTTGCCGTCCGGAGCGTGGAATGTGTAGGGGGTTTCGTATGCGATATCGAGGGTCCGGTCGACCTCCGGGATCAGTGCGCCCATCACTTTGACGCCGAGAAACAGGTCGAAGGGAAGGGCCCCGCCACCCACTTTAGCAGTGTGGATCAGTCCGGCATTGATATCCGCCCCGAAGGCGTTCACCACGGGCTGGAGGTATAATTCGGCATATTCCGCCCCGACATCGGCGATGACGTCAGGGAGTTGCTGCGCAAACGCGGGGCGGGACGCCAGAAAGGCTATGCCAAGAACTGCGTACGATACTATGCGCGGCAGGATGGGGGAGCGGCGGGGCGTCAGGAGGGAGAGAGAGGTCATACGTGCAGGCGGGCGCCCCGTAAAAGTATCGTGTGTTATTCCGCCAGCGTTACAAGCATCCATTCCTTGAATGTGCTGATGCCAAGGCCCGCTTGAGGAACTCCCCGGTATCCCCGTTCTTCCGCACTGGCCATACGACCGCCCGGCAACCCCCCGAAACCGGGCTGCTGCGCCGCATTGACGACGAACTCGTCCGGGGTAGCAATGCCGACGCCTATTTCCTGGCCCGGTTTTGCCCCGATAGCATACAACACCCCGTCGGCGTGCGCAAGAGGCACCTGAATTTCGTAGGTGAGTACGCCCTGGTCCGCCTCGACCGCTGCGACAATACCTGGAATGGAGTCTTTGTGCCTGCGGATTGCTTGTCCGTCTGCCCCGATGATTTCCACCTCCTGTGTTGAGCGCTCGATGCGAACCCGGTCGGCTGCCGCGCCTTCGCTGAGGCGGCGTTCGCCGGCGTCATCCATGGACAGACCAAGCGGAAAGCGAATCCCGAATGTTTGTTCCTTGCCGCCGGCAGGATCAACCCAGATAATCAATCCTGCGCGCATAATGCTCCCGATACTCGCCACATCTCTCGTACTGAGCGAAAGGTACAGGTGCTTGTCGTCGTTCTGCACGCCGGCCAGCAGACCGTCTTTGCTGCTGAGTGTTTGCAGTTTGCCGCCCCATTCATTCAGTTGGGCGTCCACAACGACCGGCTCGCCGGGCTCGGAACTCGTCACAAGGGCGGCGCTTCCACATCCTGTGAACAGGGTAGCAGCCAGCACCGTGAGGGCAAACGTTTGTCTAAGAGAGAGGAGTGCGTGCATGGTGCGTTGAAGGTATGGCATATCCATAAAAAAACGCCGAGCGGTACGAACAGTTGCCAAGCCATTCGTACCACTGCGGCGCTTCCGGGTTCTGCGGGTATGTTATCGCCCGCGTCCGCCTCCCCGTCCGCCGCGCATGCGGTTACCCCGATCCCGATCTCCGCCGCGTTTGCCCCTCATGTTTTTTCCTCTCCCGTTTTTGCCTCTGGAACTGCCCTTGCCCAGTTTTTCCATTTGCTCTTCGGTCAATACTTCTCCGAGGGAGTTTTTTAATTCGTCTTGCAAGGCGCGTCGACGTTCTCCGAGTTCTTCAAGGGATTGTCTGTGTTCCGCAAGGATGGCTTTCACCGAGGCGGCTTGCTC
The DNA here is from genome assembly GCA_009839485.1 of Bacteroidetes bacterium SB0662_bin_6. Lineage (NCBI taxonomy): Bacteria > Pseudomonadati > Bacteroidota > Bacteroidetes bacterium SB0662_bin_6. The sequence continues at coordinate 14,708 of VXPQ01000038.1, read as the reverse complement.
GTCCGTAAGGTCGAGTCGTTCTGTCATCCATTTGAGGTTCCGGTCCATACGGTCCGAGGCGTGTTTCTTTGCCGTGGTGTCCTGGACGGCGCTGTCCTGTGCAAGCACAGGCGGGGTGAGCAATAGACAGGCAGTCATGGTCGTGATGCCTGTCAGGATATGCAGAAGGCGTTTCATTATAGGAATACCGTATGGTGATGAATGGACCTGAGATGCAAAGCCGCATCGTTTCCGAATTTCCGTCGGCTTTCGGAAGTTGGATGCTTCGAACCCGTGCGTCATTCCATCGCCCGCGATTTTTATTTACACCACCTTCAGCTTCCAGCGTCCGCGCCGGAACCATGCGATCCCCACTGCGGCATACACTACCTGGGTAGCTGCAACGCCTATGAAAATACCTTCTGTACCAAGGCCCAGCGTATGCGCCAGAAGCAACGCTGTGGGAATCTGGAAGAGCCATCCGCAGAAGAAATTGATCCATGTAGGCGTAACGGTGTCACCGGCCCCGTTGAAGGCCTGCAGCATGGTCATGCCGAGCGCCAGGAAGGGGTAACTGCCGCCGAGATAGCGCAAGAGCAGCGCCCCGACCTCGATCACCCCGGGTTGGTCGGTGAAAAGGCACATGATGCTGTTGGATGTCATGATCAGACCGATCCCTGCGAGTGCAAGAATGGACGCGCTGGCGCCGGCAGTAATCCACACGGATCGTGCAGCCCGGTCAGGCTGCCCGGCGCCGAGGTTTTGCCCGGTCAGCGTGGCGGCTGCATTGGCCATGCCCCACGCGGGCAGAATGGCGAAGATGACGACACGTACCCCGATCGTATACCCCGCTACCGCCTCGCTGCCGAATACCGCTACAAGACGTATGATGGCGATCCAGCTGGCTGAAGCGATCAGGTATTGCACGATACCCGGTCCGGAAATTTTCAGCATGCGCTGCAAAAGTTTCCTGTTCGTGTGCATCGCTTTGCGCCGTATCGTCAATCGTCCGCTGCCCCGGAACAGCACGAGGAGTTGATAGGCGATGCCCGTGGCTCGTGAAATAGCCGTTGCGATGGCCGCTCCGGTGATGCCCATGGCGGGAATGGGTCCCAAACCGAAAATGAACAGGGGGTCGAGTGCAATATTCAGAAGATTTGCAATGGCCAGTGCCCGCATGGCGAATACGGCGTCGCCGGCCCCCCTGAAAATGGCGTTGATGAGAAAAAGAAGCAGGATGGTGATGTTGCTGCCGAAGAGGATGGCGACGTACGTGGTACCGTATTCCACCACCTCTTCCGTGGCGCCCATGAGGCGGAGCATATCGGGGGCGAACACGATGCCGACCACGGAGAACGGGATGGAAATCGCAACGCCCGCAATGATGGCTTGCCAGGCCGTGGCGGACGCTGCCTCGGGATTCTTTTCCCCGATTCGCCGGGCCACCATGGCAGTGACCGCCATGCTCAGGCCAATGCCCGTGGCGAATACGAAAATCAGCAGCGAGGCGCCGATACCCACCGCCGCCACTGCATCCGCTCCCAGCCGGCTGACAAAGAAAATGTCTGCAAACTCGAAGACGGATTGCATGAGCATCTCCAGCACCATCGGAATGGACAGCAGCACGACGGCGCGCACGAGGCTGCCGGAAGTGAAGTCCTGATGCGTTCCGCGAATGGCTTCGAGTACGGCGCGTCCCCAAGTGCCGGGACGTTGGGAGAGATTGATAAGAGAAGGTTTCTTGGGGGACAAGGAGTGTTTACCTCTGGATCGAAACCTGCGCCGGAGCGTTTGATTTTGTCCGCAGGGATGCTCGTTTATTCTTGTCTGTTATGTTCACTGATCGCTTCGGACGCCGGCATACCTGTCTTCGCATTTCCATTACGGAGCGGTGCAACTTGCGCTGCCGGTATTGTATGCCGGAGGAAGGGGTAGACCTCTCGCCCCGAAGCGAATTGCTTACTTTCGAGGAGATCGAACGACTCGCGCGCATTTTCGTTTGCCGCGGCGTCGATAAAATTCGACTCACGGGCGGTGAGCCCCTTGTGCGTAAGCATATGGAAGACCTGGCGGAAAGGCTGGGACGCTTGCCCGGGCTCAGGACGCTGGCTCTTACCACGAACGGCATGCTGTTGCCGAAAAAACTGCCCCGTCTCCATGCCGCCGGAGTCAATGCGATCAACATCAGTCTGGATACCCTCGTGCCGGAGAGATTTGAAACGATTACCCGGCGCAAAGGCCTCGAAGAGGTATTGCAAGCCATCGACCTGACGATTGCGTACGGCTACAGCCCGGTGAAGGTGAATTGTGTAGTCATGCACGGGGTGAACGACGACGAGGTACCCGATTTCGTGGAGTTGACGCGAGACGCCCCGATCGGAGTCCGGTTTATCGAATATATGCCTTTTCAGGGCAATAGCTGGTCCGAAAACGGATTTGTTCCGTATGCAGACATGCTGGAGCGCATCCGCATGGTTCATCCCGGACTGGTTCGATTGGAAGACGGACCGCATGCCACGTCGAAAACCTGGCGTGTTCCGGGGTACCGGGGCACGGTGGGGTTTATCACGTCGATGAGCGAAAAATTCTGCGGGACGTGCAATCGGCTCCGTCTTACCGCCGACGGATCGTTGAAGGTATGCCTTTTCGGGCATGCTGAGGTAAGCCTGCGCGATTTGCTTCGTGCCGGGGCTTCGGATGGGGAACTGGAAGAGGCGATCCGGAGCGCCGTGTTGCGGAAGAAGGCCGCGCACGCGGGTATGCTCCAACTGGTTGATCAGGAAAATCGCCCCATGATCCTGATCGGGGGATAGGCGGCAGGCGGTTCCGGCCCCGGACCGGCCGAAAGAAACATCTCTGTTGCCGTCATGGGTGTTCCCAATGCAGGCGTTCAAAGGAAACGGGCATGCCTGCAGGCGCTTCATCGAGGGATTCCGGAAGATGAATGAGGCCGTCCGCCAGCGCCAGCGACGAAACGATATGGGATCCTTGCGGCCCCGCAGGCGCAACGATCAACCTGCGTTCTGTCCAGCGCGCCCGTCCCGGCACGAAATGATGCAGTCCCCGTTTTTTGGGAATGTCCTTGCCCAGCACAGCAGATTCGAGCCGGGGCAACGTGTCTTGCCGTCCCAGCATGCCGGCAAGGGCAGGACGCACGTACGCCTCGAAGCAGACCGCGGAGGAAACCGGATTGCCGGGCAGTCCGAAGACAGGGATATCTCCAAGTAGCCCGAAGACGAGCGGCTTGCCGGGCCGTTGGCGTACCCGCCAGAACAGCATGGATAGCCCCATGTCTTCAAGCACCTCCTTCACGAAGTCGTAGTCTCCCACGGAAACGCCTCCGGATATAACCAGCATATCGCCCTTGCAGGCGGCTTCGAGCGCATTGCGGACGGCTTCCCGTGTGTCGCGGGCGTGAAATTGACCATATACTTGTCCGCCTGCCGTAGCGATTTGCGCTGCCAGCGCCGGGCCGTTCGCGTTGCGGATCTTGCCGGGGCGCAGCGCTTCGGATGGTTCGATCAGTTCGTTGCCCGTCGTAACGATAGATACTTCAGGTGGGCGCGCAATCGGAACCTGCACCTGGCCCAGTGAGGCGAGCACGGCAATGTCGGCAGGGCTCAATACGTTTCCTGCTTCCAGCACCGTGCGGCCCCGGGGCATGTCTTGCCCGGCCGACCGCACATGATCGCCGGGGCTTGCTGCCTTAAGGAACGTTACGGAGTTTTCCTCAGCATGCACTTCTGCGACCTCGATGGGGATCACGGCGTTCGCTCCTTCCGGCAAGGGGGCGCCCGTCATGATGCGGACACAGGTGCCCGGTGCAAGGGGGTGCGTATCGCTGCATCCTGCAGAGATTTCGCCGGCGAGCGGCAGACATACGCCCGGTGCAGGCACATCCTGTGCCCGCACGGCAAAACCGTCCATCGCCGAGTTGTCGAACGGAGGAATGTTTTCGGCGGCGGCAACAGGTCGGCCCAGCGTTTTGCCAAGGGCCCTGTCGAGGCCCGTGACGTCTTCATGCGGATCAGGCAGATGATCCAGGACGATGTCCCGCGCTTCCGGAAACGAAATGAAAGTTTTCACCGGGCTGCTTTGTATACGGAAGCCTGTTTATGTTCGGTAGCGGATCGTTACGGATATCCGCTCTCGCTGAGAGGTCACGGTCCGTCAAAATACAGCAGTCCTCCACTGTATCCGCCGACCATGAGTTCGAGGGCGCCGTCGCCATCCGGGTCACCGAAGGACGGGACGGCTGCTTCGGGCACATCGTACGGCAGTGGTTCGCTCTCCCCGAACAGGGGGGTGGTCCGGTCTCCCAGATTGCGGAACAGGAGAAGCCCCTCATGCTCGCTTCCGACAATCATGTCCAGGTCCCCATCGCGGTCTGTATCGATAAACGTCGGCACGCTGCGGCGTCCGACATCGATCCCGGCGTATTCGTCGGAAACGAATTCGAAGACCGGGGCGGAAGCGGTTCCTGCGTTCCGGTAGAAATTGATGGTCCCGGATGTTTCGCCGACGAACAGGTCCAGATCGCCGTCGTCGTCGATGTCCACCAGGGCCGGCGTGGTGTGGCTGCCGCGGGTCAACCGGATGTATGCCCGCTGTTGCAAAACGAAGTCCGGTGTTCCGGGGGCGCCTTCGTTGCGGTACCATGCGATGCCGTCGTTCCATGTCCCGAGCAGAAGATCGTGGTCCCCGTCGGCATCCAGGTCTGCGAAGGCCGGCGCGTAATGATAGGCGGGAAAGAAGGCAGGCGCTTCTCCGGTACGGTATGCGCCGTCCACATTTTCGAAGTATGCCAGCGAGGCGGTGCGCCCGTCTTCCGATGAGATTTTATTGGAGATGAGCAGGTCTTCGTCGCCGTCCGCATCCATATCCACCAGTACGGGATAGCTTTCGCTTCCCACATCGATCTGATCCATGAACCGGGTCGTGCGCAGCGCAAACCGTTCTTCGGGAAGCTGTTCGTACATATACAGATTGGATTGCGCGGTCCTGTTCGGGTTGAACGCTCCCCCGAGGACTCCTGCCAGCAGATCCATATCCCCGTCGTTGTCGAGGTCTCCGAAGGAAGGAGCATTGTATCCACTGGACTGGAGCGGATCGTCGATCGGAAAGGGAACGGGCGTAGTGCGCAGGCGAGGCCGGGCGCAGGCTCCTGTGTTTTCGATGTACAGCAGGCCGGGCTCGAAGAAATCTCCCCAGAACAGATCCTGGTCGTTGTCGCCGTCGATATCGGCAAAGGTCATGGTATTGGCTCCATGCAGCGGATCGGAGCGGTTTTGCGTGTCTTCGGCAAAAACATCTTTTCCCGGAGACGGCCCCTCGTTCATAAAGTCGTCATTAGTCCCCGGAATATTCGGAAGGGCTGCCGGGGCGGGCATGCCGGGTTGCCCGAACTGAGCCACAATCCGAATGTCCTCAAAGTTTTCCGTAACGAGTTGAAATACGGGCGCGGGCTCGGTTTCGACGGCTTCATACCGCATGACGGTGCCGTCAATGCGTCCAATGAACAAATCCGGCATGCCGTCGCAGTCGATGTCGGTAACGTTCGGGATATTCTGTCGGTCGGAGAATACGGGTTCCCCCTCTGCATCCCGGAGGGTATCTACTGCCTGTACGAAGTCGGCCTGCAGGGGCGTGCCCACGTTTTTGTAATACCGCATATGACTGAAAGGCTGCTCGGCAAGCAGGTCGAAATCCCCATCTCCGTCCATGTCCGCGAAACGGTACCATTCTCCGACATCGAGTTCTGCGTACTTGTCGGACCGCCAGGTCCATAAAGCCGGGCCCTGCGTGTCGTTGCGCTCGAAAAACATGATGGCGTTCGGATGCTCCTGCACGAACAGGTCGTTGTCCCCATCCGCATCGATATCGAGGAGTTGGGGTCTCGGCATGTTGAATCCGCCGAGAAAGGGATATGCGTATGCGTCGCCGTTCGCCTTGTATACCTCGAAGGGAGCGATCATACGCCGGATGGGCATCTCGCCGGCGGCTCGTTCGCTTCCTGCACGCGGTTCCGTACCGGCGCAACCGGCGAGAAACGTGACCGGCAGCGCGCCGAAAAGCAGGAAAAGAAAGGGGAACGGACGGGAACGATGCATCCTGGGTCTCAGCGGGCGGTTGTTTCATCCCGCTGGGCGCCGATGCCCGTGGGATACTGTTCCACCTCGATGACCTTTACGATGTCGAACGTGTTTGCGTCGATAACCGCCACGGATCCGTTGGGCGAATCATTGTCTTCCCGGTGATATCGGGGGGTGAACGCAGCGTTCAGGTTGTTGCTGGATACGTAGATATACCGTCCATCCGGTCGTACCGCACTGCCGTGCGGTTCTGCGAGGCCGTGCCCGGAAATTCTTTCGATTTCGGTTCCGGTAGCCAGGTCAAGAATAGCCACGGCGTTGGCCATTTTGGCGGGAAAGACCACGCGATCCCCTCCGGGAAGAAACGATGGATGCCAGGGTCCTCCACCAAGGGGCAGGGTGTACGTGACGCTGGGCTGCATCGGCTCGGTGATATCGAGAAAAAGGATATCTCCACTCATATGTCCTCCGACGATCATGGAATGCCCGTCGGGAGCCACGGCAAATTGCACCAGACTGTGATGCGCGCCCGGGACGGGAACGAGTTCGATATCCATGGATTCGGCGTCCACGACGGCAATCTGATTCATGCCGAGACTGGCGCTGAACACGTATTTCCCGTCGGGGGTCACGTTAAGCGCGTGCGGCCGGGGATGAAATACATCTATTTCCTCGATATCCATGCCGTCCGGCTCGATAACCCCGATGCGCTGCGGCGGGTTGACGGCGGTCATCGACCGGCCCACATACAACTGTTCCAGAACGGGATCGAAGGCCAGCATACCCGGCGCCTCGAATGCCGTGCGCCCCACCAGTTCATTATCCCGATTGAATTTCAGTACGGTATGTTCGCCGATGAGCGATACATACCAGAACGCCCCGTCGGGCGTGACCGCCACATGGTGAGGTTTGGCGTTCTCGGAGAAGCCGAAATCGCGCAGGTCCACGGTACGGGCGACGACATGCGCTTCCATGTCGATAATAGAAATCACCCCGGAGCCCTGGTTGCATACGTAGAGGAACGGTCCGGCATCCGCATACGCGATTTTTCCATCGTCGCTCGGGGCGCCGCTTTCGATCCATGACCGCACCCGCGCGATGGCGGCAGGATCGACTCCCTCCTGTTCTGCACGTTCAACAAGCAGGCTTCGGTCGGCGTCGAAGGGAATGACCACCTCGCCCTGTTCGGATCCTCGCATCAGGGATTCCCACGATTCGCCGTCGAGGCCCGTGTCCTCCGTGAGAAGAGGAAGGAAGGATTCCTGAATGATCGGAAGGACATCGCGCGTAAACACGAGGTCGGTTCGCGTTTGCCCTGCTGCCCGGGGCGCCCCCATCGCGAGGACCGCGCCGCCCAGTACGCAAACGAGGGCGAGCGTTTCAGTCAGAGTTTTCTTAATCAGATGTTTCTCAAGATTACGCCGCATGCAACTTGTCGGATAGTGGGGCGGGCAACAAGACCATCCAACGCCGAACCGCAAAATCGCAACCGAAAGCAGGGACCTTGGGTCGCGCATTCGAACAAAACATAGGGCCCGGGATATCCTGCGAACTCGCGGCCAACCGCACGTTTATGTTTTGAGAGAAGGCGCGTCCCAAGGTCCTCGCCCATGTGGATTTAATCAGAGGTTCCTTAAAGACCCAGTTCCTGCTTCTTCTTCAGGATGAAAAGGCCCTCGCCGATGCTGGAAACCACGATTGTACCGCTCTCGAAGAACGGATAATTACTCCAGGATCCTGCAAAGCCCGCAGAGTTGTCGCCGACCGGCATCGTGTCGAAATATCCCACCTCCCGTGGGTTCATGGGATCGCTTACATCGTGGATGCGGAGCCCGCTGACATAATTCGACTGGTACATCAGATTTCCGTCGATGTACAGGTTATGATCCGACGCTTCGCTTCCCCATGTGTACTCCTTGATGAGTTGCGGGTCGTCGATATCGGTGATATCCCAGATGAGGGTGCGGGTTTCGGGTACGCTGCCGCTTATCTCGTCCAGTTCGTCGTTCACGAAGAAGTAGTGGTGATCGTCGCTGATCCAACCCTGGTGGGTGTAGGACACACTGGGATACGCTGCCGTCGCTACGCTGACGGGGGCGTCCTTGTCCGTAACGTCCGCAATATTCAGGGCCGTTTCGTTGGAACCGAAACAGAGTTCGCGTCCTGCGTAGTCGGAGTCCGGGCCGTTGTATACGAGGCATTGCGCGTCGTGCGTGTAGCCTGTACCGGCGCGTCCGGTCCCCGAGGCGGAGTAGCATCCGGCGAACGTCGGATTGGCCGGGTCCTGGATATTGATCATGTGCAGTCCGCCTCCACAGGTTTCGCCGCCGGCCCGACCGCCTACAACGTATGCAAACCCGGTCTCCGTGTTGATGACGATGTTGTGCGCACTGTTGATTCCGTCATAATGCGCCGTTTCCTCGAAGGTTACGGGCATGTCGCCGACATTGCGCAGTTGCGTCAGGTCGAACACCTGTACGCCGTGTTCCTGAGCGGCATCGGCTACGATAAAGGCATGATCCTTATACACCTTGATGTCGCGCCAGACGGCTCCCGGCGTGCCTTCCGTTTTCGGCAGATTGCCGAGATACACCGGGTTAGAGGGATCTGTGACATCCACGAACGATGTCCCGTCCACTCGCCCAACGAGTGCATATTCCCGCCCGCTTTCCGGGTCGGTCCATCCCCAGATGTCGTTTAGCTGGACGCCGCGTTCGCCGCCTACTTCACGTATCGGGAGAAACGCAAGCATGTCCACCATATCGCAGGAAAAAACGCCGGCAGAACCTTCCGAACAGTCCACCATGTCGCCCGTGACAGCCTCGAGTCCGCCTGCCGGGCTGCGGAGGGTGGTGCTATGTGTCCAGCCGCCTTCCTCGCTGTGTTCGAACACGGCTACCGCGCCGGCGCCGAAATCGGCCCGGTTGAGGGCGACCACGGCGATGTGCCCGGAGACATCCAGCGTTTGCCCGAACAGATCACCGCGCTCCAGGTCGGGAAGGCTGATCATCATGGATTTGGCGTATGCGCCGTCTTCCCCTTTTGCGAACCGGTACACGCCGCCCTGGAAGCCTGCTCCTAACGGTGCGCCGCTCCACACTTCATTTCCGCCGAGCGCGATATCCGTTCCAAATCCCGGCGGGCTCGTGGCTGAGAACGGCAACAACAGCATGGCCGATGACCAACTGTTCGATTCTGCATCTCTCTGGTACATGATGGCGCCGCCCGCGCGGTTGGCGAACCGGGGAATGCCGACAAGCAGTTCATCGCCCATCAGGTCCAGGGAGGCGCCGTAGCGGTCACCCTCTTCCGAAACACGGCCTTTCAGCAGTTGCGATTCAATCCATTCCCCGGAGGAAGCGTCTTGCTCGAACAGGTATACGCCGCCCGCTGCGTCGTCCCCGCCATGGGCTCCGACAAACGCATGTCCTTCCGCCGCGGCAATGGCTGTTCCGAAGCGACCGCCCTGTTTCACTTCACTGCCTTGGAGACGTGCGACCTGCATCCACATTCCGTTGTCGTCCTGCTCGAATACATAGGCGGCTCCCGCGGACGAATCGGCGGCCGGAGCCCCTACGAACACGGCGCCGCCGCTTAGCCCAACCGTTCCCCCGAAGGCATCGTCGGGCCCGGCATCGTCGCCCGTCAGGGCTGCCTGATGCATCCACCCGTCTTCCGTGTGCTCGAATACATGTGCGGAGCCGGCTTCTCCTTCCTTGCCAGACGATCCGACGACGAGCATATTCCCTTCAACAGCCAGACTGCCTCCGAATCCATCATTCATTTCGGCGTCCATCGCCGTAATCGTGGCTTCCTGCACCCATTCTCCGTCTGCCTGATGGAAGATGTAGACGGTGCCCGGGCGGTACAGGTTATCCGGTTCTCCGACAAAAATCCGCTCTCCGGAAATAAGGAGAGCATTGCCGAATCCTTTCTGGGCATGCGCCGTTCCGACAAGGCAGATAGATGTCAGGAAAGCAGCGACAAGCATGCGGTAGCTTTGTGTTGCCATGGTTTTGAAAGATGTGATGGATGGGTGGCGATCCTGAGGTTTTAGCATAGCGCCGTACGTACAGCGTCGGATGGATACGGAATCCTGCACACATCGTACGAAAAAATACCAGCCAACATGCTATGAACGGATATTCTTTTCGTTCCAAAGGAAACTCCGTATCCTGTGCATTATACTAAAATTAATCACTCTGCGGCGTCCGCCGTTTTTCAGGGGTATTCTATGTTCCGATTTCATTTTCCGCTTTTCCTTCTCGTTTTTGCGTGTGCAGGGTGCGGCTCGCCCGCGGAGGGACCGGTCGTTCCGGTGCTGCAGATGCAGGAATCAGGGACGGACGCACTCCTCATCGGGCTGCATGCGGTATCCGACCGCATTGTGTGGGCGGCGGGCACAGGCGGAAGCTATGCATGGACGGATGACGGCGGGGTTACCTGGCATGCCGGCACGGTGCCCGGCGCCGACAGCCTCCAGTTCCGGGATGTACATGCCATGAGCCTCGATACGGCCTGGCTGCTCAGCATCGGCTCGGGAGAGGATTCGCGCATTTACCGGACCGTTGACCGGGGCGCTTCGTGGGAAATGCTCTTCCGGAACGAGATAGATGAGGCATTCTTCGACTGTTTCGATTTTCGGGAAGACGGATCAGCGTTTGCATTCAGCGATGCAGTGGACGGGCGGTTTCCTCTTCTGCATACGGAGGATGGCGATGTCTGGCGTGTGCTGCCTCCGGAAACGCTCCCGTCCGCACAGCCGGGCGAGGGTGGTTTTGCCGCGAGCGGAACCTGTTTGATTGTGCTGGATGACCAGACGGTTCTTATCGGGACCGGCAATGCGGCGACGCCGCGTGTACTCAGGAACGAACATCGGGACAGCACCTGGACAAGCAGTGACGTACCTCTGCCGGGCGGGGAGGCGGCAGGCGTGACCACGCTGGCTTTCCGGGATGCGCAGCATGGCGTCGTATTGGGTGGGGATATTACGGCCCCCGGGACTATCCAGCAGAATACCGCGGTCACGGAGGATGGCGGTGTTTCCTGGCGGCTTGCTTCCTCCCCCGGATTTCCCGGAGCGGTGTATGGCGCGGCGTATGTTCCAGGCGGCATTCTTGTAGCGGCGGGTCCGGGCGGGGCGGCCTTTTCGAGGGACGATGCGCAAACCTGGTCGCCGCTCGATTCGCTGACATGGTGGAGCGTGGATGCGGCGGCGCCGGACGCCGTATGGATGGTGGGGCCCGAAGGGCGTATTGCACGAATTTCTTTCCGGTCTGCGCCATGAGCAAGGATGCCGTGCCCCGCGAGGTCAACGACATTGCGCGTCACCGGCCCCGTTTTGACCAGGACACGGTATGCCGGATTCTCGCCGAGCGGTATGGCGTGTCCGCTCGTCTCGAAACGCTGCCCAGTGACCGCGATCTCAATTTCGCCGTGTATACCGGCGACCGGAACGGATCGTCCAGCGAGGCTTCCTTTGTATTCAAGATCGCTCATGCGCTCGAGGACGGGAAGGTCTTGCAGGGCCAGCATGCCGCCATGCGGCGCCTTGCAGAGCACGGTTTGGCTGTGCCTGCTATTGTTCCGGCGCTCGACGGTGAGGATATCGTACTCCTGTCCGATCAGGAAGGCCGCCGGCACCTTGCGCGGCTTCTTTCCTGGTTACCCGGCGTGCCGCTTGCCTCGGTACGCCCGCGCTCCCTCGATTTGTTGTCCGATCTTGGGCGATTCACGGGGCGGATGTCCTCTGCGCTGGCGGATTTCAGGCACCCTGCGCTTGAACGTTCGCTGGTCTGGGACATGGCCTGCGCCGCAGAGACCGTGGCCGAGCGGCTGGAATTCCTGGAGGCGGGTGAACGCGCGCTCGTCGAGCCGTTCCTGCAGCTTTTCCGGGATACGCAGGCTCGCTGCAGCAGTCGGTTGCGCCGGAGTGTCGTACACCACGATGCGAACGACTGGAATGTGCTTGTCAATGGCCCGGAGCACCGAAATCGCCGGGTCACCGGACTGATCGACTTCGGGGACACGCTTGTTTCGTTCGCGGTGGCCGATGTGGCCGTTGCCGCGGCGTACGGCGTGCTTGGCATGACCGATCCGCTTCGCGCCGCCTCTGTCATCGCAGCCGGTTGCCATCGGGAATTTCCGCTCGATGAGTACGATACGAGCGTACTGTTTCCTTTTCTTGCCATGCGGTTGTGCGTCAGCGTGTGTATGTCTGCGCACCAGCGGCGCATGGAGCCGGACAACGCATATCTGGTGGTCAGTCGGGAGCCCGCGCTTCGGACGCTTGCGCTCCTCAGCGATATTCCTCCACGGCTTGCGGAATATGTGTTCCGGCATGCCTGTGGGTACGAACCGTGCCCTGACGGCGTCCGCACCGCCGCCTGGTGCCGCAGCCGCAAGGGGACGTTCGCCCCTGTGGTTGCTGCGGCGTCTTCCAAAGCGGTGACGTTCGATTTCAGCACGCAGAGTTCGGAATGGACCTTCAGAAATCCATTGGATCCGGAGCGGTCAGCCCGGCATATCGAGCGCAGGATGCGTGAGGAAGGGGCGGAGGTCGGCATTGGAAGGTACGCTGAAGTGCGCCTCGTATACCGGGGCGAGCAGTTCAGGACAGGGTCGCAGTTGCGCACGGTGCATCTGGGCGTTGATTTGTTCCAGCCGCCGGGGAGTCCTGTTTTTGCGCCGCTGGACGGAGTGGTGCACAGTGTGGCGGATTACGATAATCCGTATGACTACGGTCCTACCGTAGTGCTCGAACATGCTCCGGAAGACGGGCCGGTGTTTCGTACGCTGTACGGCCATCTGTCCCGCACCTCCGTTGAGGGGCTGCAGGTTGGTTCAGTGGTGCGGGCGGGGGAGAAAATCGCTGAGATCGGGGCGTGGGAAGAAAACGGTGGGTGGGCGCCGCACGTGCATGTTCAGATCATAGCGGATGGGCTGGATATCGAGGGAGCGTTCCCCGGTGTGGCGCCGCCGTGGTGCAAGGAGGTATGGATGGCCGTTTCGCCGGATCCGTCCGATTTGCTGGGGCTCTCCGGCGATGTCCGCGCGCCGCTGGCGCCGGATGCTCCGGAGTTGCTGGCCCGCCGGAGGGAACGCATTGCTCCGTCGTTAAGCGTTTCATACCGGGCGCCCATGAGCATACACCGGGGGTATATGGCGCATCTGTACGACGAAAACGGACAGCCTTTTCTCGATACGGTGAACAATGTGGCGCATGTGGGCCATGCACACCCTCGCGTGGCCGAGGCCGTGTCGCGCCGGTTGCGGGTGCTGAACACGAACACGCGCTATCTTTACGACGAACTGAGCCGCTATGCGGAACGCCTTGCGGCCCGCCTCCCGGATCCGCTGTCCGTGTGTTTTTTCGTAAACAGCGGGAGCGAGGCGAACGATCTGGCGCTGCGCATCGCCCACGCCCATACCGGATTCCGGGATGTGGCGGCGATAGCACAGGCTTATCACGGCCACCTGTCGTCGCTGATTGCCGTCAGTTCGTACAAGTTCGACGGGAAGGGCGGGGCAGGGCGTCCTGCGCATGTACATATCGTACCCACGCCCGATCCGTACCGGCATTCCGGTTCCGCCGACGATCATGCGACGCTGCTTCGCCGCGCGCTGGCCGCTGCGCCTGACGGCGTGGCCGCCTTTATAGCCGAATCGGCAATGGGGTGCGCCGGGCAGGTGTTTTTTCCGCACGGATATCTCCGCAAGGCATTCGATGCGGCCCGGGAAGTAGGCGCTGTATGCATTGCCGACGAAGTGCAGACCGGGTTCGGGCGTATGGGAGATGCGTTCTGGGCCTTCGAGTTGCAGGGCGCCATCCCGGACATCGTAACGATGGGAAAACCCATCGGCAACGGCTACCCGTTAGGCGCCGTCGTGACGACCCCGGAATTGGCGCGGTCCTTCGATACAGGGATGGAATACTTCAATACGTTCGGCGGCAGTCCGGCTTCCTGCGCGGCGGGGCTGGCGGTGCTGGACGTGATCGAGGAGGAAGGTCTTGTGCAGCGTGCGCTTGAAAGGGGCGAGCAGTTCCTCGACGGGTTGACGGCGCTTGCCGGAATACACGAGATGATTGGGGATGTGCGCGGCCGCGGACTTTTTCTGGGTGTGGAACTGGTCACCAACCGGGCATCGAAAGAACCTGCAGGGGAAGCAGCCTCCTATGTGGTGGAGCGGATGCGCGAATCGGGCATTCTTGCCAGCGTGGACGGGCCGTACGGCAATGTGCTCAAGATTAAACCCCCCATGGTTATAGAGACTTCCGGGGTGGATTGGTATGTGGGAACGCTGGACCGGATTCTGAACGAGGATTTCGTCCGTGCCGCGGTCGCTTGCGATTCGTTGGCGGAAAAGCGACCTTGATGTTGAGTACGCGACATGAATTTTCCGTCTTAGGGGAGGGTATTCATGAACAAGCGCCGCAAAAGGGAAATTGTCATGGCGGCGGGCATTCTGGCGATCTTTGTTGTTGCAATGTTTCTGATCGCTACGCTTACCTGACAGGCCCAGGGCCTGTTAACACTATGCAGCGGCGCTCTGCGGGGCCTGTTTTCCTGTCAGGCCAGACACCGCGAGCGCAGTGTGGCCCAGCCACATAAGCGAGCGGCAACGCCGCATGGCGGG
>VXPQ01000037.1 GCA_009839485.1 Bacteroidetes bacterium SB0662_bin_6 | reverse complement strand
ACCGGTTCGCCGTGGGAGCGGAAGACGGCGTCATAACGTACGTTGGTCCGGGAGAAGACTTTGAGACGGAGCCGGAGGGGTACGACCTGACACTCAGGGCGCGGGATACAGCCGGAGCACAGGCGCAGGCCAAGGTCGAGGTTGTGATCACCGACGTGAACGAAGCGCCGGAGTTTGCGCAGACGGTCTATCGCGTAGAACTGGCGGAGAACGTCGATGGCCGCAATCAGCCGGTCGAGTTATTACGGCTGACGGCGGAGGACCCCGACGGCGATGCGCTGACGTACGATCTGGCGTCCGGCGACCCGGACCGGTTCGCCGTGGGGGCGGAAGACGGCGTCGTGACGTACGTCGGTCCGGGAGAGGACTTCGAGACGGGGCCGGAGGGATACGACCTGACGCTCAGGGCGCGGGACGGAGCCGGAGCACAGGCGCAGGCGGAGATCGTGGTTGTGGTGACCGACGCGAACGAAGCGCCGGTCGCGGTCGGGGTCATCCCGGATCAGACGCTCGACGAAGGGGGCGGTGCGGCGGAAGTGGATCTGTCGCCGTTCTTCGACGACGCGGATGGAGACGGGCTGACCTACCACGCAGAGTCGTCCGACCCGCGTGTGGTGAGCGCTCTGGTCACGGCGGCGCTCCTGACGCTGACGCCGGGTATGTACGGGTCGGCCATGGTGAAGGTAACGTCGGAGGATCCGGGGGGCCTCTCTACGACGCAGAGCTTCCGCGTAGGAGTGAGTGACATGCCGCAGCGCGCGATTATCGAGCACATGCTGGCGGCCACCGCTCGAAGCCATCTGGCAAGCGTGCGGATGACGCTCGACCGGCGGATGAGCGCCAGCCCGTGCGAGCCTTCCCGGCTCACGGTGATGGGACGGTCTGCGCCGCTTGGAGGCGAAGCGGCGAGAGGCGTCTTGGGTCAGTTTGCGACCGCCGCCCGCGGCCGTACCACGGACCCGTCCCTCGCACCGGGCGCCGCAGACCGGTTGACGCCGGCGCAACTGCTCGGCCTCGGCGGCGGCCGTGCTGCGATGATGGAGAGCACGGAGTTCCTCCTGGCGGGCGGGGACGGGGGTCAAAATGGATGCACCGGGCTCCGGCGCTGGTCCCTGTGGGGGCAGGGAGACGTGCAGACGTTCAGCGGGACGCCGTCCGTGCAGGGGTACGGGTCCGGCTACGACGGCGAACTCCGGACGGGCTATCTGGGGCTCGACGTGAGGCTGCGCGAGCGCTGGATGGCCGGGCTGGCGATCTCGCGCAGCAGGGGCGCGGGCGACTGGCGGGTGGGCGCCTCGGACGGGGAACTCACGCAGACCATGACAGCGGTCCATCCGTACCTGCGATGGGCGGGCCGATCCACGTCCCTCTGGGCCTCGGTAGGCGGAGGAAGGGGCAATGCCGAGAATCTGCGGACGGCGGGACGGCTGGGGACGAGCGCGACGGCTCTCCGCCTCGGACTCGTCGAACTCAAGAGGCGTCTCGGGGCGCCGGGCGGACTCGACTTCGCCCTGATGGGCGACGCTTCGTGGGCCGCGCTCCGAACCGAAGACGGCGAGGAATCCGTGGACGGGCAGAACGTTCGGGTGAACCAGGTGCGGATCGGCGCCGATCTGTCGCTGCCCGTACAGGTCGCCGCCGCCGCTGTCACGTTCTTCGGCGAGGTGTATGCGCGTACCGACGGCGGCGCGGGCCAGACGGGCCAGGGCATCGAGGTGGCCGCCGGATCCCGGGCCGTTCTGGGTATCGTATCCCTCGACGCCCGGGCCCGCACGCTGGCGCTGCACTCGGCGGCCGGCTACGCGGAACAGGGCATCGCCCTGGCGCTCACCGTGGGCCGGCCGGGAGCCGAGGGCCTTTCCTTTTCGGTCTCGCCACGCTGGGGCGATGCCGCCGCGGGCGCCGGCTCGCTCTGGCGGAGTCCCCTGCACCGTGGTTCCCGAAGCGCCTTCGCAGGCAGAGACCGCTGGACGCTGGACGTGCGCGGCAACTACAACATCGGCCTTTCGCCCGGGGGCCGTCGGCTTGATCTTTACGGCGCCTGGAACCCGGCGCTCGGCGGATCCAGCTTCGGACTGTCCCTTGGCGCCGCCCGCCATGAATAGAATCCTTCTTCTCCTCGTTTTCCTTGCCCCGCTGCAGAGCCGCGCACAGAATCTGTACGGTTCCTTCCTCATGTCCCGCCATCAGGAATGGTACATTCCTGGCGAGCGGATCGTTCTGAAAGGGTTTGGGCTAATGGGCGAAAAGCGCTCGGACGACCGGACCTACCTGGCCGAATTGAACTACGGCGGTTACATCAAGGACGGAGGGCTTGCCAGCGTCACCGAAATTCTGGGCGGGGTGCGGTCGTATCGCCCGCTGTCCGGGCGCTACAACGGATTCGCCAGCGCGATGGTCGGCGCAGCGTACGTCCTCTACGATCTGCCGCCTGCGCCCGGGCGCTATGCCGCACCCGTTCTGCATGGGGACGCAGGGGTAGAGTTTGCCTTTTCGAGGAATATGCAGTTCTCCCTTTTCTACAATCGCTACTTCGGGGTGGGAGGCGATAATGTGCCCGCCCTATCCTATTTCGGCCTCAAGTTTTCGTTGACGGTGCATAAACCAAACGAGGAATAGGAACGTACGTTTACCGGTTGGCGGCAGGAGCGGAAACGATGACGCGGACGATGACGCTTGTCCGATAAGTCGAATATGATACTGGAAATACCGGCATGTTTTAAGCCCGGAAAATCCACGGACTTTACACTGCGGCAATCAGTACAAGAACCAGCGCAATCCCTATAAGGGGAGCCAGTATCAGAGTAATCAGAATAAAACGGGCCATGCTTGACAAGTTTTTAACCCTGCTTCCCTGTAAACACTCGGATCACACTTACTGTAGCACGGAGGCAGGCACGTGGTTTGACGAGCAGCTGTCGAGCATCCCGTCCGCCTTGAGTTCGGACAGGCTATTCGATACGGACACCCTCGAAAGGTGTAGCGTATCGGCCAGGCAATCCATCGAATAGGCCATTCCTTGCCCCCGGCCGTTGCGATACCGGCGCTCCTCAAGCATGAACGCAAGGACTCGCAAGGTTGATTTCTGGTATCGCCCGGACCACAGGGCCCGAATAATCTGATCATCCGACTTGTGTATTGCGAGATAGTAATAGGTTGCGGTTCTCGGCATTTTACAGGATTGGCGCTTCGAGTGGATGTTTGCAAATGGCGGCACGCATAATCTTGGACGATGCGGTACAGGTTGTCTAACTGAGCTTGCTCATAATACCCATCCCGCAATTGTTTAGTACAGAATGCTTAATTATACAAATAATAGTGTGAGTATATCGTGAGGATTTGTCATTAAATAGTGTTATTTGCGTTTGTTTTTTCACTATTGCTAATAGAGAGTTATACTTCAAACAACGTACACGCCACGCTGGATAACAACCGACTACGAATTACATGAAGTATTCCGACGAATCAGGGCGAGCGAACGAGGTGCTGTCCGAGCGCACCTCCCGACTGTGTGCGGCCATGCTGCGAATCGGCGCAAGCCTTGAACTGGACGTCGTCCTGCAAGAGATCGTGGAGAACGCCCGCGAGCTGGCTGATGCACGCTACGGCATTATTACGACCACTGACGCGACAGGAAACATTGAAGATGTCGTCATGTCCGGCTTCACCCCGGAAGAGAGTCAGCAAATGCTGGACTGGCCCGACGGCCCCCGGCTCTTCGAACATTTTCGGGAGTTGCCCGGAGTCCTGCGTTTGGCGGACCTGTCCTCCTATGTCGACTCGCTGGGCTATTCGGCCGACCTGATGCTCTCAAAAACGTTTCAGGGTACCCCGATGCATCATCAAGGCCGGTATGTCGGCAACTTTTTTCTCGCCGGCAAGCAGAACGGACCGGAATTCACGAGCGAGGACGAGGAGATTCTGGTGATATTTGCGTCCCAGGCGGCAATGGCCATCGCCAATGCCCGCGCGCACCGCAACGAGCAGCAAGCCCGGGCCTATCTGGAGACTCTGGTGGATACGTCCCCTGTGGGCGTGGTGGTCCTCGGCACCAGGACAGGTAATCCGGTACTGTTCAATCAGGAAGCGAGGCGGCTGGTCGAAGGCATACATGTGCCGGATCGCACGGAGGAGCAGCTGCTGGATATACTAACATGCCGCCGAGCCGATGGGCGGGACATTACGTTTGGTGAATGCATGGCATCGCTCAAATTCGGCAATTCCGAGACGGTGCGTGGAGAAACGGTCGAACTTTCAGTCGGCGACGGTCGGAGTGTCAAAATACTGATCAACGCCACGCCGATTCACTCGGGCGACGGCATAACCGAATCATTGGTTGTCACCATGCAGGATCTGGCGCCGCTGGAGGAGCTTGAGCGGCTCCGGGCCGAATTCCTCGGCATGGTGAGCCATGAGTTGCAGGCTCCGCTTGCCTCTATCAAGGGTTCGGCCGCTACCATACTGGAAGACATCGAGACACTGAGCCGAGACGAAATCCTCCAGTTTTTCCGGATCGTCAATGGGCAGGCTAATCATATGCAAAGCCTGATAGGCGACCTTCTGGATAACGCCCGCATCGACACGGGCACGTTATCGGTTTTTCCCGAACCTTCGGAAGTGTCCGACCTTGTGGAACGGGCAAGAACCTCTTTCCTGAGCGGGGGAAGCCAGCATACTGTGCTCGTCGACCTTCCGATGGAACTGCCCCGCATAATGGCCGACAGTCGACGCATCGTCCAGGTGCTGCATAATCTCTTCTCGAATGCGGCCAGAAACTCTCCTCCGTCGTCTCCTGTCAATGTGGCTGCGCACCAGGAGGATGCTCATGTTGTGATTTCGGTCTCTGACAAAGGCAGGGGCATACCCGAAGAGTTGCTGCCGCACCTGTTCGAGAAATACACCGGGTTCAGTAAAGATGCAGAGCAAGGGACCGAAGGGTTCGGGCTGGGACTCGCCATCTGCAAGGGACTGATAGAGGCCCACGGCGGACGCATCCGGGCCGAGAGCGACGGGGTGGGTCTGGGCGCACGATTCACGTTCACGGTTCCGATAGCCGAGGAAGCCATCACGGATGATGTAGTCCCGGACAACGGCTCCGCCGAGCCCGAAACCGCATCCGAGTCGAGGCGCATTCTCGTAGTAGACGATGATCCGCAGGCGCTTCGTTACATTCGGGACGTTCTTACGTCGGCGGGCTACTCCCCGATTATTACCAACAACCCGCGTGAGCTGTCCCGGCTGATAAGGATGGAAAAACCCGATCTGGTCCTGCTCGATCTGGTTTTTCCCGGGACAGATGGCATCGAGTTGATGGAGAATGTGTCTGAGTTGACCGATCAGCCGGTCATCTTTCTGTCCGCCTACAAAAGGGACGAGACAATTGTGCAGGCCCTGGAGGTCGGCGCCGTCGACTACATTGTCAAGCCGTTCTCGCCCAATGAGCTTACGGCAAGAATTCAGTCGGCTCTGCGAAGGCGGACGGAGCCGGATATTATTTTTGCGCTGAAGGATCTCCGTATCGATTATGACCAGCACCGCGTGACCGTCGCGGATCGTACGATACGCCTGACCACTACCGAGTACAGGCTATTGCGAGCGCTATCGCTCGGGGCAGGGAAAGTAGTGACCTATGACCAGTTGCTTCGCCTGGTGTGGAGCAACAATAACAGCACAACCAAGGAGAACATGCGCACCTTCGTGAAGACGCTCCGTGACAAGCTGGGCGATGATCCTGCCGAGCCGAAATATATCCTGAACGTGCGAGGGGCCGGATATAAAATGTACCTGCCGGATTGACCGTTTTCAGTGCCAATTTGTTGTTGTTTTACATCGTTTTACACGCTCCATATAGAGATCACAGCATATCCACACTAAAACTAAACGGATTAACCCCAAAAAAATATGGAATACACATAATGATTTGCGCATAATTAGTTGTGAGCGTAGGGGTGGTTCGGGTTGATTGGACAGTTGTTCGTCAATCTACGTGCCTGCCTCGATGCTATAGTAAGTGCAATCCGATAACTGAGAAGACAAAAAAGCCCGGTATGCTTACGGGGTATATCCGTTGCTTTGGCACCATAGCCGGGCCCATGGCGTGCATACTTGCCGCCTTGTTGCTGGCATGCGCATCTTCGGTGCACGCTCAGGTGATTCGGGAAGAAGGTTTTCCGGAAAAGGGCGGGAGTGCTTCACGGGAGTCGGTCAGGGCGCCCGTTGTGCAAGAGGAGTGCGATCCTTTTACGGTTCCTGACAAGTTTGGTGAAAGTTGCGTGCCGCGGGAGAAGGAGCCGGATCCTTTAGGGTTCGATCCGGAAGCACCCGGCGTTTCGGATCGTCCGTCACCTGGGTTTGCGGCGCCTCCTCGCCTCGAATGTCCGGTGGCGGTGTTTCTGGAGGAGTTGGAGACGGGACAGGTCGAGTGTCATGCATGGGACGCTTCGGGGGAGGAATACCTTGATTATTTCTGGGAGCCTGTAGGCGGTACGACACGGGACTATCTGGACAATCCTCGTTTGATCCCCGAGGACAGTCCTCATCCGTTTGTGATCGCTCCGGAGGCGCCGGCGTACGAAACGCTGGAGTCGTTCCGTTCGGGGGAAACGACGTTTCGTTACCGGTACCGTTTGACGGCGACCTCCCGGGCGACGGGTTTGTCGTCACATGAGGAGGTGGAGGTGTACGTATCGAGCAGTCGTCCGAGCGTGTATTGTCCGTTGGAGGTGGTGGTGGAAGAGGGCGATACGGTCA
>VXPQ01000036.1 GCA_009839485.1 Bacteroidetes bacterium SB0662_bin_6 | reverse complement strand
TCGCCGACATTCTACGTGCCGGCGGAGGTAGACGAAGACGAGACGTACGAATACCTGCTTACGGTTAGCGAGGAAAACACGGAAGACGGATCGGCGGAGGTCGCCGTGACGGTGCTCGACCGGATACCGACGCCCGAACTCGAGCCTGTTTCGCCTCCGCTCGCTTCTTCTTCCGCACCGCACTCTTCGTATCTGTCGGCCCTTGGCGTAACGGTAAGCGCCTCGCCCTTGCGTTTCGGGGTGCAGTCGGCGGACACTGAGGTGTCGCTTGATCCGATGACGGACCTGATATCGACGCATGTATCGGGTCTGTACCATGGAGGCCGCATGACACTTGCACCGGGAAGCAGCGAAGCGACGGGTGCAAACGGGGAGATGGACCTCTCCATCGAGCTGGCCTCTCCGGTCGCCCTCAAACGCACGGATGCCATCGAAGGGTCTTCGCTCGTTCTTGCGCCCACCTGGTCGTATGCGGAGTCGTGTGAGCAGCTTTCTTCTCAGGAAGTAGGGGGTCTGTATATGGAGGTGACGCTTAGGGAAGAAACCTGCCGCCTTCTTCGCTTCGGAGGCGAACTGGACCTTACGGACGCACTATCGGGGAAGTATACAGGAAGCCTGGACATCATTCTTCGTTCGGGCGAGACCGAGGAGACATTCGCAGTAGAGGTGTCAATTACGGTCGTTCCTGCACGGCGTGTGATTACGATAGGCCCGGGCGGGGTGCACTTCAGCACATCGCGCGAGGTTGCTGCTGCGTTGACCGAAGAGCAGAACCTTACAATCTACCCCGACATGGCGTTTTTGACGGAAGGGAACCCTAACGGTATGTTCGAGCTGGCGAACCCGTCGCTCATTCCTTTGGAGGTATCGGTGTCGGCTCGTTTCGGGTATACGGAGGCGACGGAGACAGGACGCGAGATAGTGGTAGAGGATGTATCAGGATCGCGTCTTGGCGATTTGTCCGGGTTGGTGGACATTCATCCGGGTCTGCTGGTTCTTATGCCCGGTGAGAAGGGCCTTGTTCGTTACGGGGTGGAAGAGGAAGTGCATGCGGTGATGGCGGAGCAGGGCTACGCTGCGTTCTTCGACGTAGTGTCCCAGCCACGTCAGTACGCAGATATGGACCGCATGCCTGAGGAAGTTACGGGAGACCGTACGGCCCGCGTGACGATGCGCCTGCCGGGTGTGTACGTACCCGGGGAAGGAGCCTCGCAGCTCAGCGCTCGGCTGCTGTCGATATCGTATGTGGGTTCGCTGTCTGCGACGTTACTGTTGGAGACACAGGATCATCCTTTTGTGGGCGAGGTGGTGGCGTATGACGGGGACGGTCGTGAGCTGGGCCGCCGTCAGGCATTGGTGTACACGCGCAGCCGGGTACATATCCCGCTGGATCGGATGCCGGAAGAAGGGGCTGTGTTTTTGCGTTTTGAGCCTTGGGGACCGGGCCGTGTGCCTTTGCCTGTGTCCGTTGAGTGGGATGCCCCGCGCAGGGGTATAGGTGACGCAGGGGACAAAGACCGCGCAAGAACCCCGGCAACGCTTGTACAAAAACCCTGATGTATCGCCCTATAGAGACCCACAACATCCTCAATGTTTACGCGCAAACATAACCCTGCCTGACCCTCGACTGCATCCTTGAAAACATTATGCATCCCATAATGCACGTTGCTGCAAGAAAATCTCTATGGAGAACGACATGTGTTCTTCAGCACAATGCACTTGAAACCATGCCCGATTTGTTCAAAACATTTTTTGTAATTCTGTCCGGAACCGCAGGACGGATTCTTATTTTTTCGGGTCTGTTGCTTTTGCCTTTTTGGGATTCCCTTGGACAGGACGCAAGGGTGAACCAGCGCGTGCTTCCCGCCGCCGAGGTATATGACCTGGAGTTCATCGATCGTTTTCTGGAGGATCAGATCATCTTTCCGAACGATCCCGATTATACCCATGCGGTCTTTCTGGACGTCACGGGGGACGGGTTCGGCTCGAACGACATTCTTGTGCTCTATCCCAGTGAAGAACACTTTTCGCTGAGCCAGTACTTTCCTGAGGCCATGCTCAATACGCTGGTTTCGTTGAATCTGGAAACGGACTATCGGATCAACACGGTGCGCAGCAGAAGTCCCCTTCTGGCTGACGAAGGCGAAGCGGAAGAGGACGCCAAGAAGGCTCTTGCCGGGGCCATATTAGGGTCTCTCCTGCACTACTATCCTGAAGGACCTATGGAAATCCACCTTCTTCAGCGGGGAGAAGATGTCCATATTACCTTCTGGAACTACGAAGAGGACCTTTGGACCTTTGTCCCGCAGGCCACGCAATGCATCCAGCCGGACATACAGGAATCGGATCCGCTGGTGATCATGGTGCACAAGCAACCGGAGGTTTTTTCGTACATCGACAGCGAGGGATGTGTTGTCGTCGAGAGTATGACAAGAGGTGGAAGCATCGCTTCCCGTTCCTGTCAATAACAGCTGCATCATGGAAAACGATCGCTCCGACATTCTTCTTTTCATTGACCTTGGGTTCATTCTCCTCGTGGGTTTTCTGATCCTGACCGAGACGACTCCTGAAGCGGAGGTGCCGCTTCCGAACGAATCACAGGAGGAAAGAGACCCTGCGCCTTTGTATGAGGTCCAGTTTGACGAGCGCATGCAATTCCTGGTCCTGCGGTTACCTCAGAGTGAGGCGGCCTGCGTTCCCGCAAGCCTGGCAACACTGGCGGGGTGCCTGGAGCAGACGTACAGGCAGAACGCAAGAACGATATTTGTTCTTTCCCCGCAAGGCGAAGCCACCGTCCAGCAGCTGGTATCCATGCTCGATCTCTGTTCCCGTCGCGGCTGGCAATGCACCGTCAATAATTAGTTTTTCTATCGTTCCATGACATTGTCCTGGTCTGAAAAAGAAGAAAGAAAAACGCGCCGCATTTCGTGGTGTTTGTTTATCGGCGTTTCCGCGGTCTTTGCTACTACACCTTCGTAGTTACGAATCGACACGTTATAGAGCGCAATCTCGATCGTCAACTTTGGATCCGGTTTCGACCGCCCCCACTGGATCAAAGCGGCAGGGTGTTTCAGGGGTCCTCAACCGATCAAGACATCGCGGCGTTTCTTCGCGCGCCCACACTCGAGCAAGATGCCACGCCGTTCCCCGTCCCCACTGGGGATTTCCCTGCTGATCCGTGGATATTCCACCCGGATCCGAGCATCGATCTGGCTGTTATGGGTCTTGAGAGCGTTCAAATGCCATCCGAGTTAAAGCCCAACCGATATCTCACACTTGATCGGTATTCGGTCACACGTGAAGAACTCCGATCAAGCGAGTGCGACGAGGGAAATGAGGTTTTCATATTAGGATTCCCTTTGGGAATCGCTGGCACCTCACAGAATGATGTCATAGTTCGCCACGGCATCATCGCCCGTATTCGGGACTGGTACGATGGGCGCTCCAAGAATTTTCTCATCGATTCGTCCATCTATCCTGGCAATAGCGGCGGACCGGTTGTGCTCAAGCCGGTTATTACGTCTATCAAGCAGAGACCTATGATCAACCAGGCGCGTTTGCTGGGTCTTGTCACAGGCTACCTTCCGTATCAAGATGTCGCCATAAGCCTTCAGACTGGCACGCCCCGCCTTGTGTCCGAAGAAGACTCTGGCCTTGCTCCAGTAATCCCCATCGACACCGTCGTCGAGTTGATTTCAACCATCGCTGAACTGTTCAACAATACCCCAGGGAATTATGTTACTTTTGAGGCTATGAGAGCCGCCGTTGATGTCCTCGTTTCTAATCCATCTGCGGGCAAATCACAGTCTCGGGAGGCTAACACAGAACCAGGAAATAGCATCGAAACTTCTTCCTAAATCAGCATGTCAAATTGACAGCCTAATTTATTTAGCGCCAAACTGCTGTCGTTTCACTGCCAAATCGCTGTCGTTTTACATTCATCAGGCCGATACGACACGATCGAAGTATTGCATGATCTTGTCCGCAATATATTGTTGCTCATGTTCTGTGAGCAGGGGATGGATAGGGAGGGAGAGCACTTCCCGGGAAGCTTTTTCCGTTTCGTCGAGCGGGCCTTTTCGGCAACCGCCCCTGGCGAAAACGGGAAGGTTATGGAGAGGTACGGGATAGTATATCGCGTGTGGAATGCGGTGCTCGGCCAGGAATGCCGCCAGCCCATCTCTTTTTCCGGGAAATTCTTCGGAGATACGGAGCGTGTATTGGTGATATACGTGTGTCCGGTCAGGGGCATGATGCGGGGTCGTAATAAATGGATGCTCGTCAAACAGCGTGTCGTAGATCCGTGCAACTTGTTGACGGCGGGTTTGATACGTGTCGAGATGCCGGAGTTTGACCTTCAGAATGGCAGCCTGGATTGTGTCCAGTCGGCTGTTCACCCCGACGATTTCGTTGTGGTATTTTCGCTCGGCGCCATGGTTTGATACCATGCGGGCTTTTTTGTGCAGGGCTTCATCGTTGGTCACTATGGCTCCCCCGTCCCCATAGCATCCCAGGTTTTTGGTGGGAAAAAAGGAAAGACACCCGATGTCGCCGATGCATCCGGTTTTTTGATCCCGGTATTCCGCGCCGATGGACTGTGCGTTGTCCTCGATGACGCCCAATCCATGTCTGTGTGCGATTTCCATAATGGGCGCCATATCGGCGGGCTGACCGAACAGGTGCACCGGGACGATGGCTTTCGTACGCGGCGTGATCAATGATTCGACACATTCGGGGTCGATGTTGAAGGTTCGGGGATCGATGTCGGCGAAGACGGGTGTGGCGCCCAGCAAGCCCCCTGCCTCGGCCGTTGCAAAGACCGTGAATGCAGAAGTGATGATTTCATCCCCGGGTCCGATGTCGAGGGACATCATGGCGATTTGCAGGGCATCGGTTCCATTTGCAACGCCGAGGACATGCGATACGTCGAGGTAATCGGCCAATTCGGATTCCAATTCATCCACTTCCCGGCCTCGTATGAAGGCCGCATGTTCCAGGACCGACTGAATGGCCTTGTCGATCTCGGGTGCGATCATTTCGTGTTGACCGCGCAGATCTGCCATCTTGACGTTCATTTCAGATCGGGCAACCTGTGTCTGGTGCGGTATGCGGAGTCAAACGTGCGGGCGACATGTGCGCTATACGTCTTCCCATCCCTGATTTTCCAGAAGCTGCTCTTCCGGAACGGTGCGGTGCGTACGCGCGGGAACCCCTGCATGGATCGTACGCGCTGCGGCATTTTTGGTAAGAAGGGCTCCGGCGGCGACGACAGCATCCCCTTCGATTTCCATTCCGGGCAATATTACCGATCCGGTTCCGAGGCGGGCGCCCCGGCGTATGACGGCTCCCTTGAAGTGCCGGAAACGGTCTTTCGTGCGGCCCAGGAAATTATCATTGCTCGTGAGAACGCCCGGGGCTACGAATGCACGATCTTCCACCACGGAGTACGCGGCGATATATGCATTCGTTTCGATTTTGCAGTACTGCCCGATGGCGCATTCGTTTTCGACAGCGACGCCGCGCCCGATGATGGTGTGGCTTCCGACGGTTACTTCCTCGCGGATTGTAGCCAGATCTGCTATCAATACATGCTCTTCCAGCACACAACCTGCATACAGGACGGCCCCTGTTCCGATCAGACATCCTGATCCAATGCGGCAAGGAGGCTGCTTGTGTTTTCGGGTTACTGCACTGTTCGCCGCAGCCATAGGTTGTTTGCCAATGACGGCCCCGTCATCAATTCGGACGCCGTTACCTATCTGCACCCCTTCGTGGATGACGACATGTCTACCGATCTCACAGCCCTCGCCGATTTGTACATTACGGGCGATGACGGCATGGTCTCCTATACGAGTGTGTGCGCCGATACATACTTCGGATTCAACGACCACGTGGTGTCCGACAGATATTTCTTCTCCGGCAGAGATCGAATCGGCGATACAAGTATATTGCCCCTTCACTCCGGAGGCCTTTCCTGGTGGATGGGTCATGACGTTTCCTTTCGGTATGATGACGGAAGCATCTTTTTTATTCCAATGAAAAAGCCCTGTACTCGACCGGGTACAGGGCTTTCTTCCTGGGCCTGTTACCACTATGCAGCGGCGCTCTGCGGGGCCTGTTTTCCTGCCAGGCCAGGCGCCGCGAGCGCAGTGTGGCCCAGCCACATAAG